>JANNUB010000003.1:0-10011 GCA_031394795.1 Ignavibacteriota bacterium
ATTCGACGGCTTCGGAACGAATCAGGTTTTGCAGTCTGCACAGGTGCTAAAGAAAAACGCGGAGCTTTCGGTTCGGCAAACGGAGCGTGACATCAGCGTCGAGGTAAAGAAAGCGCTGCTCGATCTCGATGCGGCGCGCAAGGCGTATGACGTGAGTCAGAAAGGTTTGGTGTCCGCGACCGAAGATCGAAAGATTGCCGAAGAGCGTTACAATCTCGGTGCGGGAACATTGCTCGACTTGTTGACCGCGAACGCCGGACTCGTGAACGCGGAAGCGAACAAAATCAATTCGGTGTACAATTACATCATCGCGAAACGCAATGTCGAATTCTCGGTGGGAGAGAAACAATTCTGAGGGAGTCCGCCGCAGGCGGGACGACCGAAGAATCTAGCTCTTTTAGACACCGAGTCATTCAGTTTTTCGCGGGGCTGTCTTTAGCTTTCATCTGGCAGCGCGGAGTTGAAATGCGGAGAGATTCTTCGTCGCTTCGCTCCTCAGAATTTATCAAAAGGAGAAACACCATGGCAAATGGAAAGAACGGAAAAAAATCTAAGAAGAAGCTGATCATCTTTTCGGTGATCGGGTTGCTCGCAGTCGTTGCGGGAGTGCTTCTCTTTCTTGGCAGCAAGAAAGAACCGGTCGTCACCGTGCAAGTGGAAAAAGTGAAGCGCCACACGATCACGCAAATCGTGACTGCGACAGGAAAAATTCAGCCGGAAATTTTGGTAAAGATTTCTCCCGAAGTGAGCGGAGAGATTGTTGCGCTGCCGATCAAGGAAGGTCAGCGGGTGAAGAAAGGCGAAGTGCTGATGAAGATAAAGCCGGACGTGTATGAGGCGCAACGCGATCAGGCAAATGCGGGACTCCTTTCGACGCAAGCAAGAGTGAGTCAAGCAGAGCCGGAGTTCAAGCGCATCGTAGATTTGCATAGCAAAGGGCTTGTCTCTCAATCGGAGTACGACCAATCGAAGTCCGCCTATGAATCCGCGAAAGCAAATCATGCGCAAGCCCGCGCAACGTTGAATCAAGCCAACGAAGCGCTGCGCAAGACTACGATCACTGCGCCGATGGACGGAACGATCAGCCAATTGAATTCGCGGCTCGGTGAGCGTGTGCTTGGCACGCAGCAGTTTCAAGGAACGGACGTGATGACGATTGCCGATCTCGGAAAGATGGAAGGGCGCGTTGACGTCAGCGAAACGGACGTCATTCGTCTGCATATCGGCGACACGGCGCGCATTGCCGTCGACGCGTTCCCCGATAAAAAAGTTAATGCGCTTGTCTATGAAATCGCGAATACAGCAAAGTCCAAAGGACTTGGAACGCAAGAGGAGGTGACGAACTTCGAAGTAAAGATGCGCATCATTACGCAAGGCGTGACGCTTCGTCCCGGCATGTCCATGACGACCGACATCGAAACAGAGACGAAGCAGAATGTGCTCGCGGTTCCGATTCAAAGCGTAACGACGCGTGCGCCGAAGATGGAAGGAAAAGAACCGCCGAAGGATGGCGAGAGCGCGGAGTTCGTGCAAGCGGGTAATCAGAACAAGAAGATGAAGGATGAGAACAAGCCGAAAGAAGTCGTGTTCGTTGTCGAGAACAATGCTGTGAAAGCGATGCCCGTGAAGCGCGGCATCAGCAACGATTCGTATGTGGAAATCACGGAGGGCGTTAAGGAGGACCTGCAGGTTGTTTCGGGGAGTTACAAAGCCATCAATCGCGAGCTTGAGGACGGAAGCAAAGTGAAGATCGAGGAGCCGAAGAAACGCGGACCGAAGGGCGAGGAAAAAGACAAGCAATCTTGAGAATAAATCTCAATATTCAAGTTCCTCCGAAGGAGTCCTTCGGACAAGTTCCAAAGAAACTCCCAAAAAGCAAAATTCAAAAAATAAGTTTGCCCGCACAAGCTGTTTGACAATAGTTTTTGAGAATTGAAATTTGAATATTCTTTGGAACTTGGAGCTTGGATATTGGAATTTCTAGTGCAGCCATCGGAATAGAAACAGGAAGTCGATATGAACGTCATCGAACTAACAAACATTACCAAAACCTACGACATGGGCGAGGCGCAACAGGTGTTCGCGCTGCAAGGCGTGTCGTTGAGCATCGCGAAAAACGAATATGTCGCCATCATGGGTCCGAGCGGCTCGGGCAAATCAACGCTCATGAACATCATCGGCTGTCTCGACACGCCGACCGCGGGGCAGTACTTGTTCAATGGCGTGAACGTGAGCGAGATGGACGACAATAGTCTCGCGCGCATTCGCAACAAGGAAATTGGGTTTGTGTTTCAAACATTTAACTTGCTTGCGCGTTCCGACGCGTTGCACAATATTGAGCTTCCGCTGATTTACGCCGGTCTCCCTGCTGTTGAACGCAAAGAGCGAGCGCGCCAAACGCTTGAGCATGTGCAACTCGGCGATCGCGGTCATCACAAACCGAACGAGCTTTCCGGCGGTCAGCGGCAACGTGTTGCTGTTGCGCGAGCGCTGGTTACCCGCCCGTCCATTATTCTCGCAGACGAGCCGACGGGAAACTTGGACAGCCGCACCGGCGAAGAGATTATGGGATTGTTCGAACAGATTCATCAACAAGGCAACACGATTATTCTCGTTACACATGAAGCGGAGGTTGCAGAACACGCACACCGCGTCGTTCGCATGCGCGACGGAAAAATTGAAAGGGATGAGATTGTTCCCGAGGGCAAACGCAAGACGTACCGTCAAACCCTGAGCGCAGCGAAGGGTCTTGTCGCGGTTTGATTCGCGGGGGACTTTGGGTTACTCAAACTCTATGATCTGTTCGTGTTGTAAGCGCGGTGAGATTCTTCGCTTCGCTCAGAATTGAATGGAGAAAACATATGTACTTCTTGACTGAAGTAAAGGAAGGTTTGTTGATCGCGCTGAACGCGATGCGCGCGAACAAGCTGCGCTCGGTACTGACGATGCTCGGCATCTTCATCGGCATCTTGGCGGTGACTGGCATGGCGACAGCGATTGATTTCGTGAATAAGGCGTTCGACCGGAGTGCGTCGGCGTTCGGCACTGAAGTGATGTACGTTGAAAAATGGCCTTGGATTTCGGGTGAGGACTGGCATACATTTCGCAACCGTCCGGATTTCAAAATCGAATACGCCAATTTGATTGAACGTCAGGCAACATTGCTCGAAGCGGTTGCGCCGGTGATGAATACGCGGCGGAAGTTGAAGTACGCCGACAAGGAAGTGGAATTCGCCGGGATTGCAGGAACGACGGCGGCGTACGTAAAAACCTCGGGCAACACCGGCATTGACGGGCGATTCTTCTCCGAAGAAGAAGCGGCGGGTGGAAGACCCGTTTGCGTGATTGGCGCGAGCGTTGCCGAGAACCTTTTTCCGAATGAAGACCCAATAGGAAAAATAATTCGCGTTGATGGTCACCCGTACACAGTGCTCGGCGTCTATGACAAACAGGGAGGAATGTTCGGAGAGTTTACGAGCGACAATCGCGTGTTCATACCGCTTCACTCGTTCATCAGTAATTTCGGCGGGCGGCGCTACGTTTACATTCAAGTCAAGGCAGTCAGCAAGCAGGCGATGGACGACGCGAAGATTGAAGTCGAAGGCATCATGCGCAAAATTCGCAACGTCCAGCCCGGCGTGCCGAACAACTTCAGCATCAATCAATCCGATTTGCTCACACAAGCGTTTACCCCCATCAGCTTGACGATTGGCGCCGTCGGATTGTTCATCACAGGTCTCTCGCTTTTCGTCGGCGGTATCGGCATCATGAACATCATGTTCGTTTCGGTGACGGAGCGGACGAAGGAGATCGGCATTCGTAAGGCAATTGGCGCGAAGAGGCGCGCAATTCTGTTACAATTCCTGACGGAAGCGGTCGCGCTCTGCATCGTCGGCAGCATCATTGGATTGATTGTCTCGTACATACTCGTTCTGGTCATCAGCAACATGATGGACCTCGAGGCGACGATGCCGGTTGCGGTCGTGTTTGTTGCCCTGATAGTCTCGGTGGTTGTTGGAGTGATATCCGGATTCTTGCCCGCGTATCGGGCGGCGAAGATGGATCCTGTGGAGGCGCTGCGCTATGAGTAGAACCATGCTCGACCTGGCGATGTTCAAAGAGAGTTTCGGGATGGCGCTCAGTGCAATCCGCTCGAACAAATTGCGCTCGTCGCTCACGCTGCTCGGGATCGTCGTCGGCATTTTCTCCATCATATCTGTGATGACGGCGATGGAGGTTCTGCGCAATTCGATTGAAGAGGGCATCATGCAATTGGGCGCGAATACGGTTCAGTTGCAAAAATTTCCTCCGGGCGGTCCCGGCGGCGGACGGAACCGTTGGAGATTTCGAAATCGAAAAAATATTACCTACGAACAAGCGGTGCAGATTCGCGACAAGGCAACGCTTGCAGAAGCTGTCGGCATCGAGGCGTGGGAGTTCGGCAGGATCATTTGGTGGAACGGAGAGAAAACAAATCCGAACGTCTCCGTCGCGGGCGAAAATCCTGAAGGATTGGCAACGAACGACTGGGTCGTTGCAAGCGGACGCGGCATTATGAATGAAGATTTGGATTTGAGCAGGCGCGTTGTTGTGCTCGGCGTCCCCGTCGCGGAAAAACTGTTTCCGCCTGCTGTCAATCCCGTGAATGAACAAATCCGCATTGACGGCTCGGTGTATCAAGTGATCGGCGTGCTCGCTCCCAAAGGCGGCGTGCTTGGCGGAAACCAGGACAATCTCGTCCTCATGCCGATTACCACGTTCTTTCAAAAGTACGGGAAAGACAAAGACATTCACGTAATGGTGAAAGCGCTGAACCGCGAAGTGTTCGATGATGCCGTCGAGCAATCACGGATGATTCTCCGCGCCGCGCGCAACGTTACACCCGGCGACGAGGACGACTTCGGCTATTTTTCGAACGATTCAATCGTGAAACAGTTTGACGAGTTCACATTGTATTTCCGCATCGGCGTGCTCGTCATTGCGTCTATCGCGCTGATTGCCGCAGGCATCGGCATCATGAACATTATGCTCGTTTCCGTTACGGAGCGTACGCGCGAAATCGGCATTCGCAAAGCCATCGGCGCGAAGAAGCGCGACGTTCTCTATCAATTTCTAACCGAAGCTGTCATCCTCTGTATGATCGGCGGCATTCTTGGAGTTCTGCTTGGCATTATCGCGGGCAACGTTGTCATCGGACTGTGGCTCGGAACATCGGTCGTTGTTCCGTGGGATTGGGCTGCCATCGGACTTGGTGTCTGTTCGATTGTCGGTCTTGTCTTTGGCGTCTATCCCGCGTGGAAAGCTTCGACGCTGGACCCGATTGAGGCGTTGCGGTACGAGTGATTTTGAGCGGTTTGGAATGTGAACTGAATATCGTATCTTTCTCGTAGAACAGCATTGAGGTTCATGTGGAAATCCACGAGCTAAGAGCGAACGTACATCAGCTGGTAGATGAGATTGAGAACGAGCAAATACTCGATCAATTCTACGCTGCGCTGCAGATGGTGAGGCGTAAACAGTCATCGGGTGACTTCTGGGATGCATTCACGGACGAGCAACGGCGCATTCTGGATCAAGCCCTGCGGGAAACTGACCTTGAGGAGAATTGGGTCAGCCACGACCAGGTCAAACAAGACGCCGAGAAGTGGTTAAGAGAATAGTCTGGCGCAAACCGGCGCTACGACGGTATGAGGAGATCGTTCGTTATCTGCAACTCGAATGGTCTCAAGCGAGTGCAGAAAAATTCGTTGCAACCGTAAATAAACGATTGGAATTGTTACGACACTTTCCGTTCATAGGAAAGCGATCAGAAAAGCGTCCAGAACTGAGGAAGCTTCTCGTAACCCCTCACAACATGTTGGTATATCAGTTCAAAGGCGAGACGATCTATCTCCACAACATCTATGATACTCGTCAGGATCCGCTGAACATTGACGCGTAGTCTATAGCTTCCTCCGTTATCTCGTTCTTTCTCTTTCCGTTTTCTTCCTTCCACGACTGCGAGTCGTTCCACGATAACAATGAAATTGAGCTCTCCGCTCGCGTCGGAGAAGGCACAATTTCCCGATGGAATGATTCGTCATGCGCACAACATTTTACAATCTCGCTCAACTCAAAGAAAGTGTGATGGTGGCGCTCGGCGCACTTCGTACAAACAAATTGCGCGCATCGCTCACGCTCCTCGGCGTCGCAGTTGGCGTTTTCTCAATCATTGCCGTGATGACAGCGATGGAGGTGCTTCGTTCGAGCATTGAGGAAGGACTTGCCGGGCTCGGGGCGAACACATTTCAAATCCAAAAGTGGGATGTTGCATTCACTTCAACTCCTGCTCAGCGCCGCAAGTGGCGCATGCGGAAAAACATCTCCTATGACCAAGCAGAGTATGTGCGAGACCATGTGACGCTTGCTGAAGCAGTCGGCATAGAATGCTGGAGCGGGGGTAAAGTTGTTTCTTGGCGGGGACAAAAGACAAATCCGAATATTGAAATCGTCGGCGAGAACCTTGAAGGCCTCCTCACGAACGACATGACGGTTGAAGTTGGACGCGGAATTACGCGGCAGGATATTGACGACGCTCGCTCGGTCGCTCTTCTTGGTAAAACGATTGCTGAGAAGCTCTTCCCTCCTTCGTTGAATCCTGTCGGCGAGGAAATTAGAATTGATGGCGCGATATATGAAGTCATCGGCGTTCTCGGTCTCAAAGGGGGAGCGATCGGGCGAAATCAAAATAATTTTGTCATGATTCCCATTACAACTTTTTTCAAAAAATATGGCAAAGCGAATACGAGTGTCCATATCATGGTGAAAGCAAGAAGTCGCGAGGTGTTTGATGACTGCTTGGAAGAAGCAAGGCTTGCATTGCGCGCTGTCCGGCATGTCCCGCCCGGCGAAGATGACGATTTCGGTTATTTCTCCAACGACCAGCTTATCAAGGAATTCAATTCATTCACCTACTACGTTCGACTCGGCATGTTGGTGATCAGCTCGATTGCGCTGCTGGCGGCAGGCGTCGGCATCATGAACATCATGCTCGTGTCGGTAACGGAGCGAACACACGAGATCGGAATTCGCAAAGCAGTTGGGGCACGCAAGAAGGACATTCTCACACAATTTATTGTCGAGGCGATTGTGTTGTGTGAGATCGGAGGCATCATCGGAGTGTTTCTTGGAGTTCTCGCGGGCAACGGCATCAGCCTCTGGCTTGAGTGGCCGGCAGTGATGCCGTGGGATTGGGCAGCGATCGGACTGGGCGTCTGCTCGATTGTCGGTCTGACGTTCGGCGTCTATCCCGCGTGGAAGGCTTCGACGCTTGATCCGATTGAGGCGCTGCGGTACGAGTAGCCAATTCAGGAGTCGAGTTGTTTTTTCCGTCCATCTATTCTATCTTGTACTCAGAAAACTTCAGTGGTGAGTCTATACCTAAGAAGGTTCACTGGGAGATTGGTCAATGAGTATTCACCAAATTCGATCTGACTTCCATCAACTTATTGATGATGTTGAGAATGAATCGCTGCTCGCGAAGTTCTACGAGCTTCTCCATCAAGTTGGAGGAAGGCAGTCGTCGGAAGATTTCTGGGATCAATTTACTGATGAACAAAAAAAAGAACTTGAAGAAGTGTGAGAAGAAAGCGAGAATGAGGAGAATATGATTAACAATGAGCGCGTGATGCGGGAAGCCCGCCCTATTCGCTAAGTCAGTCGGTCAAGATACATCGAGGAACTGTTAATGCAAGATTACGAAAACGTGAATGAGGCGATTACAAAAGTAATCCAGGAATTGTCCCAAGACAAAGTTGTGGAGGTGCTTGAGTTTGCCAAATCTCTTGCTAGCCAATCCGGTTCTCAGCTTTCAAGAGGTGATTTGGTCCTTCAGCAAAAAGCCCTGAGCAGAATCTGGGATAATCCCGAAGAAGATGTTTATGAGCTATAGCCGCGGTGATGTTGTTCTCCTTCCTTTTCCGTTTGTCACCGTATCGGGTGTGGAACAGAAAGCAAGACCCGCGCTCGTTATCTCGAATCATTCCATTCGGCGAAGGTTCAACGACAGAATACTCGTGGGAATTACTTCGCAGCGGATTGATGATGTGGTGCCAACGGAGTATCTTCTCAGCGAAGGGACAGAGGAGCATCGCCAGTCAGGACTTGCAAGAACATCGGTCGTGCGGGGCGAGTATCTAATGACGGTTCCAGAGGAGATAATCGTGCGAAAGCTTGGGGCACTTCCGGCATCGTGCATGAATGAAATTGATTCGATTGTCAGAATCAGCCTCGGGATTTGAAACGTTCTTGCAAGCCAAACAGAAAGGGGAGGGATATTTCTTACGATCTCAAAACAGCGATATGATCGAATGACGTTTTTTCTTGTTGTTCTGTTCATAGCTTTTAGCTTTGATCTTCGCTCTCAAACCGGCCAAAACACCCATCCCAACAGCCCGGTCTTCAAAAACTACCAACCGCCTACGGCAACCCCACGTCTCGAACAGTCCGACGCAACGTATCAAATGTGGGAAGGCTTCCGCGTATTGCAGCAAGCGAACGCGGGCGATGCGGTGTCGCAATTCGAGCTGAGCATTCGCTTTCTCGCCGGACGCGGCTTCAAAGCGGACACGACGAAAGCTGTGTACTGGACAAAGAGAGCCGCGGAAAAAAATCATCTCCTCGCACGATTCAACCTCGGCATTTTTCAGTTCAACGGCTGGGGAATGGAGTGGAATCCGTTCGAGTCGTACCGGAGCTTTCGGTATGCGGCGGTGCGGAATATTCCCGAAGCGCAGTACGCGCTTGCACAGTTCCTCACGGAGAATCTTGTTGTACCGACAAATTGGTCTGAAGCATACCGCTGGGTGAAGCTTGCCGCTGATTCTGGTTACGCGCCCGCAAGGGATGCATTGAAGGAGTTCGCACGACGTGGATATGGCAGTGATTCTTCTGCGTCGGGGCGCAAGAATGAATCAGCGGCTCCGTCGTCTGGAGCGATTCAGCTTCTCTTTATCAACTTCTCGAGCGATACGATCAAAGCAACTCCGGATTCCCTCTTGGTTGACGATCTGTACAAAGCCGCGACTCTGACGGAGAATGTCGAGGTACGCAACACAGCGGAATCCCTGTTCGTGGGAAATGGAAGGATCGAAGCCGACTCCGCGTCGTTCCGTCGCCTTCTCCATTTCGCCGAGGCGGGAAGTCCAGAGGCCTTGACGCTTGTCGGCCGGTGCTACGAAAAAGGGTTTCGAGTTGACAAAAACATTCTCGCTGCAGCAACGTACTACATCCGCGCAATTCGTCTTGACTCGCCGCGGGCATCACGACTTCTATTTTCGCTCATTCAGGAAAGTGAGTTTTTCCCCTTGTTGAAAACGAGAGTCAATGGCGCGGACGCGGACGCTGAGTTCGTCTGGTCCTGCTTGATTGCTTTAGGACTTGACAGGCAACTGACCGATACCCAGGCGTTTCACCTGCTCGGAAACGCCTCAGCGCGAAATCACGCGCACGCGATGGTGGAATTGGGTTTGTGCTACTACACGGGTCGCTGGGTAAAGAAAGACGAAGGGAAGGCGCTCCAGTCCTGGCGGAACGCTGCTGCGATGGGAAGCAAGGACGCGAAGGTTCGTCTTGCGATAGCAAAAATTCGCGGCAGGCATCGCGACAACGAATCTGCCCTTCCCGAGCTGCAACGAGCGGCGGATGGAGGATCCGTGCTCGCGGAGTTTGCGTTAGGATATTGTTACGAAACGGGGAGCGGTGTTCCCAAGGACAAAGGCAAAGCGGTGCGGCTCTACCGGACCAGCGCGCAGCGAGGAAGCCAGGATGCGTTTCGTGCCCTCCAGCGCATGCATGATGCACTGCGACCGAACGAAAAGCAGTTCCACCTCGATCGCTGAGTGGCGCCTATGGTGTGCCGTCCAGCAAGGATCGCACAGTTGCTGTCAGCTCTGTCGGAAGGTAGGGCTTCTGGACGAACTCGCGGATGCAGCCACTTTCAATCATCTCTTGCTTCATGTCAGGATCCAGATA
>JANNUB010000020.1:0-7804 GCA_031394795.1 Ignavibacteriota bacterium
ACGTCGCCGTGCTCGACAAGAGCGATTCGAAGCTCGACATGACCGGTTGGGTGACGCTGACGAATAATTCTGGGACGGCATTCAGAAATGCTGGATTGAAACTTGTTGCTGGCGATGTGAATATCGTGCGTGAAGAATTCATGCGAGGGGGCGCGATGATCAAGACACAAATGGACATGGCAGTCACCGTCGAACCGCAATTCAAGCAAACGGATTTATTCGAGTACAAACTGTATTCTCTTCAACGCAAAACTGATTTGCAAAATAACGAGACGAAACAAATCGAGCTTACGTCCGGCAAGAACGTAAGCTCGAAGAAAGTGTTCATCTACGACGGCATGGCTGACCAATGGCGTTATTGGACGAACAACCATTCGTATCGTTCGCAAGGAAGTTTCGGGCAACAATCGAATCAGAAAGTCGGCGTGTTCGTGACGTTCAAGAACGATGAGAAGAGCGGGCTTGGCATCGCGTTGCCGAAAGGAAAAGTGCGCGTGTACAAGAAAGACGATGAGGGCAAAGAACAATTCATCGGCGAAGACCAGATTGACCATACGCCGAAGGATGAAGAGCTGAAACTGTATCTCGGCAATGCATTCGACATCGTTGGCGAGCGAGCGCAGAAGGATTTCAAATCAACGTCAGGCGGACGAGTTGTCGAAGAGACAATCGAAATCAAACTCCGCAATCACAAGAATGAATCGGCTGAAGTTCAGGTCTACGAACATCCGTGGCGGTGGAGCCAATGGGAGATCGTAAAGGCAAATGCCGAATGGGGAAAAGTTGACCAATCAACAATCAAATTTCCCGTGAAGATTGGGAAAGATGGCGAGAAGGTCGTGTCGTACACAATTCGGTATTCGTGGTGAGACGATTGAATCATTTCAACATTTCAGCATTGCATCATTGAAGTGATTGCGGAATTCGGATTGTCCGAAGGGCTCCTTCGGAGGTGATTTCGGATTGAGTTGATTGGTTGGAGGTTCAGCGTTCAAGGGTTCTCCGTAAGGAGTCCTTCGGACAAGGTTCAGGGTTTTGGTTTCGGTTTTGATAAATCAACAGTCAGCTTCAGCTGACTTTGTTCGGCCAGGATGACGGTTCACAGTCATCCGAGAGAATTTGAAAGCAAACGGTAAATCAACAAATCAAAAAACAATTTCGCAGGGAGGAACAAAATGAAACGCGCAACAACATTCGTCGTAACGATGGCAGCCATCGTCGGATTGTTTTCAACAACAAAGGCAATGTCATTTCCGCAGAGCGAGCCTGGGAATCCTCCGAAGGAGTCCTTTCGGACATCCCTTCGGGAGAAGATTACGCTCGACGGAAAACTGAATTGTCCGTACATCTCATCGAGCGGCGGAACCGCGTATTTGCAAATTTCGCTCACGACATCGGAGAGAGAAAAACGAGAACGCTCGCGCCGACCGATGAACATCGCAGTCGTTCTCGACCGCAGCGGCTCGATGGCAGACGAGCGGAAGATTGATTACGCAAAATCGGCACTCGACAAAGTTATTGACCAACTCAACAGCGAAGATATTTTCTCGCTTGTCGTGTATGACGATGTGATTGATGTTCTCCGTTCGGCGGAACGCGTTGGCAACAACAAGAGTGGCATCAAGCGGCTTGTCGGAGAAATTTATCCTCGGAACAGCACGAATCTTGGCGGCGGAATGATTGAAGGTTTTCGCCAGGTGGAACGGAACCGCGGGCGTGAGTACGTGAATCGTGTCATCCTTCTTTCGGACGGTTTGGCGAATCAAGGAATCACCGACCCGCGAGAGTTGAATCGGATTGCGCGTAACGATCGGAACAAGTCTATCTCGCTTACGACCATGGGCGTCGGGCTTGACTACAACGAGAACCTGATGGTGGGCTTGGCGGAAAGCGGCGGAGGCAATTACTACTTCATTGAAAGCCCCAGCCAACTTGCTTCGATCATGAGTAAGGAATTCAATTCCGTTTCTTCGGTCGTTGCACAAAATGCGTACATCGAACTGAAGTTAGGTCGCGGCGTGCGTGTATTGGATGTCATCGGATGCGATCCGCCTGTGGCGGACGACCGCGACGTGTACAAAATTCCCGTCGGCGATATTTATGCGAGCGACAGCCGCGAGTTTACTGTCGAGTTGAGCATTCCTGAAGGCAGCGGATCGTTGATAGTGGCGACCGGAACGTTGCGATGTGAGTGCTCGAGTGTCGCTGCGCGTCCATCGTTCACAGCAAAGATCAACTACAGTCGCGATGTTGCGGTCATCGAAAAGAATCGCGACATGAACATCCAAGCCAAAGCCGACATTGCGGTTTCAACACGCAGTGTTGACAAGGCGATGAGAGCTCTTGACGAGGGAAGAGAAGATGAAGCGAAACAAGAATTGAGTTCAGCGCGTGCCGCAATCATGGCATCGCCCGCCGCGAGCGGACAAGGCGCAAGCTCAAGCGAAGTGCAAGCGCAAGCAGAGCGCTTAGACTCATTCAACAAGTCGCTTGAGAGAGACGACTCGCGCAAAGCGAAGAAAGCGATTCAGTACGAGAATTATCGCGTGCAGAAGAAGAAGTGAGCCTGCATCCTGAGCGAAGCGAAGGATCTGAAAATTGCGGGGTTGTGGATTGATGGATTGATGGATTAATGGAGCAATGAGAAGTCCCGACTTCAAATGCAGTCGGGATTTCGTTTTTGCCGAGAGTATCTGTTTCGGGAATCTCGGATTGCATCGGATGTGAGAGTATGTGTATATTGGCACATCAGTATGCTGAGTGAATTCTATGCAGATGCAGTGTAAAAATTGTAGCCGCGACCTTCCCGAACAATCAAAGTTCTGCCCTTCATGCGGTTCGCCCGCCGCCGCTCTCCGAGTCGAGTCCGCGACCGTCGAGCATTCGACCGAAGGTGACGCGACGAAGGCAAAATCAAAAACCCATCGCGTAGCCGTTGTGGTATTTCCGGTTCTTCTCATCACCGGCTTATTTGTCTTTATACAATTCTTGAATCCCTCCGTACATCCCGTTATCAAGGCGCAGCCTGTCGTTACTTCGGAAATCAACTACGACACGAACTTCGTCGAGATGAAGACCATTGCTTTTCGTGAGGACGGCGACGATTTGGTGTTCTCGTTGAATGAGTTGATACAGAAGCGACTTGTGCGATTTGAATACAGAGGAGGAAAAACTCCGCGCGCGGTTATGGCGTATCTCGCTCCAACAGGGCAGCTCGTTACCGCGATCAGCAGCAGCGAGCATTGCGGCTCTACCGAATTCAAGATCAAACAGAACAATGTGTACTGCGCACTCTGCCCTTCGAAGTGGGACATGATGACGATGGAGGCGTACGCGTGCTGCGCGAAATATTATCCCGATCCGATCCCAAGCAGGGTTGTCGGGGACGAAGTGCATATTCCCAAAGTGTCTGTCGAACGATGGGCCGGCAGATTGTGATGGTGAGGAGTCGGACGGAGGAAGGCAAAGCGATGTTGAATTTCGCGCGCACAGCGATCATGGCATCGCCGGCGGCAAGCGCTCAGGGTGCTGCGTCCGACGCGATGCAGGAACAGGCTGCGCGATTGGAATCGTTCAACAAGGCGATGGACAAAAAGGATTCTCGCAAGGCGAAGAAGGAAATTCAATACGAAAACTACCGAGTGCAAAAGAAAAAGCAGCGTTTTGTCAAATACAACCATAGGGGTTGTATTTCCGAAAAACAACCAATACGGTTGTATCACGAAGCCCCAACCGGTTGAACGGTTGGGGTTTTTGTTGGGAAAGAGAATTGCGTTTCGTATATTGGCGACAGGATATTTATGAAACTACGAACCTACTGCGCAATCATCGGCGACATCAACCGATCGCGCTCGCTTGCCAATCGCTCACGAGTGCAGCGAAAGTTCAAACGAGCGATTGACACTTTGAACAAAGAATTCAAGAAGGAGATCGCTTCCAAATTCGTTCTAACGCTCGGCGATGAGTTTCAAGGCTTATTGCACTCGCCCGCGGAAAGCTACCGGCTTGTCCGACGTTTTCAAGAGATGATGGGGGATATTTCGTTCTCCTTCGGGGTTGGCGCCGGACCGCTTTCGACGTCGCTGAATCCTCGCTCGGCGATCGGGATGGACGGCGAGGCGTTTCATCGTGCACGCGCGGCGTTACAGTACGCCAAGAAGCATAAACGCTCGCTCTGGTTCGATTTCGATAATCACGCAATAGGCATCGTCAATGCACTCGTCGGCTCGATAGCGAAAGGACGGCTGCTCCTCAATCCAACGCAAAGGATGATGGCGCAGTTGATGCGGGCAGAGCTTCGCCAAGTTACTGTGGCGAAAAAACTCAACGTCTCGCAGCAGTACATCTCCAAAGCAATCCAAACGACGACGATGAAGGAGACGCTCGAGGCAGAAGCGGCATTGAGTGAATTCCTTCGCAGGGCAGCTTAACACCGGATACGTTTTTCCCAAAATCTCAATACAACTATTAGAGTTGTATTTTCAAAATACAACCCTAATGGTTGTATTTTTGAAATACCCCTTATCGGTTGCATCCAATGGAGCGCATATCGTATGACGGCATCACACATACACACTCTTGCAGCCAGCATCTGCGTGTATGCTCTCTTCGAGTTCGTCGTCAAACGCGTGTGGTGGGGAACAGGAAGAGCGCCAGCAGAGCGAGCGCGGAAGGCACGCGCACGCGCTGCATGGCTGTTCTGTTGGCTGCTCGTAGGAACTGCCGCGTTCATCAATCTCCGACTGACGATTGGCTATGCGCTGGCTGCCGGCGTCTACGCGGTGCTTGAATCAGCAGGCGGCAGGAAGACGCCGCGCGAGGCGGCAAGGACTTCACTGGAACGCTTCGTGATAAAGCAGACGCTCATGGGCGTGCTCATGTATGCAGCGTGGCAATTTGCGTTGCCCATGGAGAACGTCGCGTGGTACTCCATCCTTGAGAACCGTGTGCTTGCCCATCCGTTCGCACTGTGGATCTCGCAGCGATGGGCGGCAATCCTTTTGATGATAAGTGCATACGCGTTCGTTATTGACGGCGGGACAAGCATCGTGAGAGGAATACTGGATAAGTTTCCCGGTTTGTACCGTCGGGCAATGCTGAGTCAGCAGACGGATAGCAGCTCGTCGGACGAAAATGAAAACTCCGGGGAGTGGATAGGCATTCTTGAGCGTGTCATTACGCTGACACTTGTCTTGACGGGGAACTTCACGGCGATTGCATTTGTCTTGACCGCAAAATCCATCGCTCGCTTTAAGGAACTGGAGAACAAAGACTTCTCCGAGTACTATTTGCTCGGCACAATGGGGAGCGTGATCGCTGCGGTTGCCGCGGGTATGGCGGTGAAACTCGCATTGAATTTCTGAGCGGCAATGTATTTTGTTAGTACAACCATTAGGGTTGTAATTTCAAAATACAACCTATGTGGTTGTATCGTGAAAATACCACTCATCGCATCAACGCCATTGATTTTGTTTGGACAAATGTTGGAGTTGCAAGCCGATAGAAATAGATGCCGCTCGCCAGATTCGATGCGTCGAATTGAACGGAGTAGCTTCCCGGCGCTTTCACCTCATTCACCAACGTCCCCACTTCTCTTCCCAACACATCAAACACCTTTACGCTTACGAATGTCGAATGACCAATAACAAATGATACGTTCGTCGTTGGGTTGAAGGGGTTAGGATAGTTCTGTTCGAGACGGAACGTTGCGGGGGAGCTGCTCTGATGCGCGACACGTGTTATTCCGAGATTGAGAAAATCTCCAATGCCGCGAAGTATCGCAAACGCAGTTGAGTCGAATCCGCCTGCAGAGACGCAATTCTTGTCTTCGTATGTGTTGGCGAGAACCGCTTCGCGATGATTGTACCAAAACCAGCTTTCGGGATACACACTTGGTGGGGGATTGCTCGTCCAACTTACAAAATAAGTATATGGTTCGATGCCGCCGGGGAAATGATTGCGAACGGTGCCGATGAAGTTCTGCTGCATCGTTGCAAACAGGTTTGATGTCCCGCTCGCATGATGATAAACGAAGTACCTGCGACAGGCAATAGCCGAATGCATGTTCAGTGCAATGCGAATCGGGTTGGGCTGTGACATCAGTTGCATGAACACGCGTCGCAACACCTGGACTTCAGGCTGAGGAGGATTTGCGGCCCAGTTGCTTTCGATGTCAACGCCGTTTGCGTTTTGACGCGGCCGCGCAAGCTCGACGCCATCGGGATTGTGCATCGGCATGATGCTGAAGACACAGCTATCGCGCAGCCGCTTCGCGATTGGCGATGAGGAAAGAAGGAGCTTGATGATTTCGTTCGTGACCCACGTTCCCTGCACTTCGTTCGGGTGCGTGCGAGCGTGAATCCAGATTCGTTTACGCGCAGAGGATGCAGTTGCAGCATCTTGTATCGTCAGCAAGTACATTGCCCGGTTCTGTACCGTTGCGCCAACAGAATCAATCACCACAAACGGACTCTGCGACCAACGAACAATGTCTGCTTTCAGTGAGTCGTAGCTGTAGCCCCAGTTGAGAAGTGCCGACGATTTGTACTCGATGCTGTTCGTATCGGGATAGCCGCAGGGGTCGTTTTCAAATTTCTGTGAAATGCTTTGCGTGAACGACTCGCTTGTAGCAACGCAAAGAAAGAAAAGGGGAACAACTACGTTGCGAATTTTCCGAAATCGTTTGGACTCAAAACCCCAGTACTCCATTACTCCAAGACTCCAATGCATGATAATTTCAATGAGACCCTTCGCCAAAAGAAGGCTCAGGGTTTGATGACTAAACAATCTCCGATAACAACTCGCGCCGCGGCGAAGGGATAACGACTTTGTTGACCAGTAAGCCTTTCTCCGCAACGACCGCTGCGCCTGCGTCAACAGCCGCTTTCACTGCGGCGACATCGCCCGTCAATGTGCAAAATGCTTTTCCGCCGAGCGCCATGGCGAGACGAATTTCAATCAACTCGACCGCGGATGTTTTCACGGCAGCGTCCGCCGCTTCAATCAACGATGCAACGGAAAACGATTCGATGATTCCCAACGCGTTCATGGATTGCGCTTTCGTCACGCCGGAAATCGCGGGAAAGACCGATTGGTCAACATTCGGAATCACGAACGTGTCGATCACACAGCCGCGTCCAATCTTCGTTCCTGCGTCAACGCTCGATTGCACAGCCGCGACATCGCCGCCGATGAGCACCATGTATTTGCCCGAACAAATCGAGCGCGAGAGAATTATCTCAACATCCGCGGCTTTCAACATAGCATCGGCGACTTCATAGCCCGCAGCGATACTGCCAAGCTCGATTAAGCCGATTGAGTTTTTTATCATTCTTACTCCTTTGCAAAAATGGCGCGGATAAAGATTTGTTTGGTTTTCAAAAAAACAATTTGCGTTCATCCGCGTTGAATAACAATGCTTTCGCCAACGGACCGCACGATGCCATCGATGCTCGCATGAACCCTCGCGCCAAGCTGTCCATCGGGAATGTCTCCAATACATTGTCCCTTCTGAACTTTCTCGGCAACTCGCACCGTCGCGACTGCTGGCGAGCCAACATGCTGGCTCAAAGGAATCTCAACCTTTGTTGGTGGGCGTTCCTGGGTACAAAATTCTGACGGGTGATCGTACTCCGTCACGCCAAGTTTTTTCATCAACTGCTTCAATGGCGTCCGCCGACCTTCGTACATCGGATGCGGCTCGATTTCCATCTTGCCGCTCCATTGGACGCCTTGCTCTTTCATGTCGTCAATCTCGGGCAGTTGGCGGCTATTGAGTTCGCCATTGGCCGCCACGGTGGCGGTG
>JANNUB010000031.1:0-5781 GCA_031394795.1 Ignavibacteriota bacterium
GGCGCCGATGATTTCTTCGCCATTGGATTGGTCTGTGATCTTGCCTTGGAGTGAGCCTGTCTGCGCGATGGCTTCTGATGCGAGGGCAATCGAGAAAACGCTACACCATAGGAGGAGGAATTTGTTCATTGCGAACTGACCCTTTGTAATGTGTCGAGGTAAACTGTGTGAGAAAGAAAAACTTCGCTAGTAAATTTAGCGAACGAATGTTACGTGGGGTTTACGTCGTTGTAAGGAGTGTGTGAAGAGTTTGTAAAGAGAGAAATGGGTCGGTGGAGAAAATCCAAATCTCAAGCACGAAGTTCCAAAGAAATTCTAATACTCAAATCTCAAAATTCAATGTGCCGAGATAAGGTTGAAGATTGGGTTTTGGACTTTCTTTGAGATTTGGAAATTGAGGTTTGGAATTTTTTCGAGGAAGATAAAGAAGCGGTACTGACGAAATCCATTCATCTCTTCAACGCGAAGCTGAACGCGCTTCCCTTTCCGACTTCGCTCTCGACATCCATCGCGCTGCCGTGCGCTTCCACGATGTGCTTCACGATGGCAAGCCCCAAGCCTGTGCCGCCAACCTCACGCGAGCGATTCGTATCGACGCGATAAAAGCGCTCGAAAATTCGATCGAGATGTTCCTTCGCGATGCCAACACCCGTGTCGCTTACGCGAATGGTCACGTGAGTCTCGTTGGGTTCATAGGAAACGGTGACTTTACCGTTCGGCTTGTTGTATTTGATGGCGTTCTCGAAGAGATTTTCAAATACGACTCGCAGCCGTTCTTTGTCGCCTACTACTTCAATATCGCGCGGTAAGTCGCCCGCAAGCTGCAAGCGCGCGTTGTATTGCTCCGCAGTCGGTCTGAACTCCTCCACGACGCCGGAGAGAAACTCGGCGAGATTGAAATATCGATAACTCATTTTCATCTCGCCCGATTCGATTTGCGAGATGGTGATCAGTTCCCCGAGCAGCGTGTTGAGCCGCTGCGAGTGGCTGTAGGCTTTTCTCAAAAAATCACGATTGACATTGGGGTCGTCCACCGCACCGTCGAGAAGCGTTTCCAGAAATCCTTGCAGTGAAAAAATCGGCGTGCGCAATTCGTGCGACACGTTGCCGAGGAACTCGCTGCGGACGCGCTGGAGCTTTTTGATTTCGGCAACATCTTGCCGCAGCTTCGTGGTCAGCGTGTTGATTGCTGTGCCGACTTGGCTGATGTCATCGTCAGCGGTTGTTTCTATAGCGACATCGAGATTGCCTGCTCGGATTTCTTCAACGGCGGCAGCAATCTTCCTGAGCGATGCAGAGCTCCGACGCGCCAACCAATAATTCGCGACGACAATCGCACCGACTGTTGCGATTCCAATGAGGATGATTTGAATTGCAGAGAGAGAATTCAGCGTCAGCAGGAGAACGAACGCAAGAAGGACGAGAGAAGTATTGACGGTTGTGGAATTCAGCGGCATGCCTACGCCTTCATCCTATACCCGACGCCTTTGACGGTTTCGATGTATTCGCTGAGCGAGCCTAACTTCTCGCGAATCTTGCTGACATGAACATCCACCGTGCGGTCAACGACGCGCACATCTTCGCCCCAGACGACGTTGAGAAGCGTCTCGCGCGTAATGACTCTCCCGCGGTTGCGCGCCAAATAGACGAGCGTTTCGAACTCGCGACGCGTCAGCGAGAGTTCGCGTGTGTCGGCTTTGGCAGTGTAGTTCGGGACATTGATTTCAAGCTTGTCAATGCGAAGTATCTCCGACGACGAGACTCCGCTGACAGATGTCGCATAACGACGCCGCAGCGCCGTCTTAACGCGCGCAAGCAGGCTTCTCACGCCGATGGGCTTCACGATGTAATCGTCGGCGCCAAGCTCTAAACCCAACACTTCATCGAATTCCGTTCCTTTCGCCGTCAGGAATATGATAGGAATGCCCGCCGTTGACGGCTCTCGTTTGAGATGCTTGCAGACTTCCCATCCGTCCATCTCGGGCATCATCACGTCGAGGAGAATCAAATCGGGAAGATGTTTCGTTTGCTCGAGCGCTTTCTTCCCATCACGCGCGCTTAAGACCTTGTAGCCTTCTTTTTCGAGATTATATTTGAGCATGTCAACGATGTCTTTTTCATCGTCAACTATGAGAATGGACTTACCGTTCATCGCTTCACATGTGTGGTGAGAATATACCCGTTCTCGGTACCAAATGAAATCTACGAAAGTGGTGTTATGGGATTGTAAAGCGAGCGTAAAGTCTGTGTTTGGGAAATGGGTCGGCAGCTTGTGCGGTTGTCGCCGCGAATTTTGCCACGACGCAGACTGCTTCGCTTCGCGGCACACGCGGTCCTTTGGACGCTGACGAACGCTTAAAGCCCCATCTCTAAGAAGCGCAGTTGAAAACCCCGACGGTGAAATAAAACCGCAGAGAACGCAGAGGTCGCGGAGAGAATTTCTTGTTTTGATAAGTATTTTAAAAATCTTTTTCTCTGCGCTCTCAGCGACCTCTGCGGTTAAATTCTTTTTGACGGGTTTCCGACCGCGTCTCTACAATCACCGATACAGGTAATATTTTTTCGACCGGCTTCGGAAGCGAGAGACGCTGTCCGACCAACGGCTTGCGATTTCGCTCACACCATCGTCGGAGCGAAGTAGCTCGAGACATTTGCGCGCGCCGATGAGTCGAAGGAATGAGCGCTCTTGGATTTCAAACAGAGGGTAGATTGCGTTGAGTTGCCGCAAAACAAATACGCCAGTCGCAACAGGAGAAAACGAACTCCAATCTTCAACACTGAACTCAACTCCAACGCACTCTTTGTCCTTGTGCTTTGAGGACGACGGAATGAAGGAAACCACCCGAGAGCGAAGTCCAGTCTCCCGCGTGGAACTGAGAACGCGATGAAGAGAAGTGAACGCGCTTTCCGCCCGCGCCGAACGCGGCGCGCCGACGAACTGAAATGGCTTCTCCGTGCCGCGCCCTTCCGAAAGGTTCGTTGCTTCAATGAAACACGTCGCAGGATACGCGAGCGCGGCGTGAGAAGTCTTGATGTTTGGCGACGGCGGTATCCATTCCAGTCCCGTGTCGTCCCACGTCATCGTTCGTTTCCATCCCTCCATCTTGATGACAGTGAGTTTACACTTCACGCGATTCGTCAGCCAACCTTCACCGTTTATCATCAATGCAAGCTCGCCGCATGTCAAGCCATACACAACGGGAATCGAATACATCCCGACAAACGATTTCAACGAGTCCTCGATAATCGGTCCATCAATCTTCACTCCGCCCAGTGGATTCGGGCGGTCAAGCACGATGAACGGAATTCTCTTCTCCGCAGCCGCTTCCATACACAATCCCATCGTGCTGATGTATGTGTAGAACCGAACGCCGACATCTTGAATGTCGTACACGAGCACGTCGACATTTGCCAACATCTCAGCAGTTGGCTTCCTCGTTTTTCCGTACAACGAAAAGACTGGAATGCTTGTCTTCTCGTCTTTCGAGTCCGAAACTTTTTCGCCAGCCGCCGCTTCGCCGCGAATGCCATGCTCAGGTCCGAACAACACGACGATGTTGATGCCTTTTGCTATCAACGCATCAACAAGGAACTCGCCCGGCGAAAGTCGCGCTGTGTGATTGATAACCAATCCGACGCGCCTGTTCTTCAACACATCGAGGCGTTTCTCCATCAGCACGTCGTTGCCGAGTTTTACCCTTGGTTGAGAAAACGCTATTCCCAACGCGTATATGCTCAACACCGCCAGGCATTTCCACTTACACAATTTCTTGCATCTGACGATCATTTTATCGCCTTACGATTAAACTCATCACGATTAAACAAATTTGTTATCTCATGATTAAACTAATCGTGAGATAACAATTATTTTCTACAACTCTATAAACTCTCGACTCTAAGAACTCTACAAACTCATCACGACTTTCGCCTTCACGAGACACCACGCCGCAATCGTCATCCCGTCCCAGATTTCCCCGTTTTGAATCTTCGCATCCATCTCCGCCGCCGTGAGCGGAACAATCTCGAACTCCTCCGTCTCATCAGGCGTTCCGCCGACGTGTTGTAACTCGCGCGCAATATACACTCTGCAAATCTCATTCGTCACGCCGTTGTATGGATTGAACTCCCCGGCAGGAAGCCAGCGATTTGATGAGTACCCGGTTTCTTCCGCCAACTCATGCCTTGCCGTCTCGTCGTGCGACATTCCCCCTTTCACACTGCCGCAGGGGAATTCGAGGCTCTCTTTGTCATTGAGGTAACGATATTGGTTGACGAGCAACAAGCGCCCGTCTTTCATGATAGGCACCACCATCGCCGAGCCGCCGATGAAAACATAGTTGTACTCGCCGACCTTGCCGTTCGAAAGTTCGTACATGTCTCTCTTGTACGTCCACCAATTGTTTTTGAAGAGAGTCTCTTCAGAAAGTTTCTTCCAAGTGTTAAGGGGCATATAACTCACCCCTTTACAATCTTCATATAGCTCGCCACAACGCCGCGGATGAGCGAAGAGCTGAACCCCTGATGTTCCATTTCATTCAAGCCCGCAATCGTGCATCCTTTCGGTGTCGTCACTTTATCAATCTCCTGTTCGGGATGCGTTCCTTTCTGAAGAAGCAGCTCCGCCGCGCCCTTCACCGTTTGCGCTGCGATAAGGCTTGCCGTTGCAGCATCGAAGCCAATTTCTATTCCGCCTTGAATGTTGGCGCGAATGTATCGCATCGCATAGGCTGTTCCACAGGCGCCAAGCACTGTCGCGGCATCCATGAGCTTTTCATCAATGGCTGCCACTTTCCCGAGAGCCGAAAACAATTTCTTCACATACTCCGCGTTCCCGGCGTTGGCGCTGCAAAGGCATGTCATGCTCTCCTGAATCGCGATCGCGGTGTTCGGCATGGCGCGGAATAGAGGAATCTTCTTTTTGATAATCGCTTCGATGTCGCTGAGCGAAACTCCAGTCACAACCGAAACGAGGGTCTTGCTCTTGGTCAGCTCCTTTGCAATCGGACGCAAAACATCGGCAACCTGATACGGCTTCACCGCAAGAATGATCAGGTCGCCCCGCTGAACAGCGTTCCGATTATTGTCGGTCACCTCGACGCCTAACGCTTTGAGGCTCTGCAGCGTTGAAGGCGTCCGTTTGGTGATGATGAGTTGAGCGGCTTTACAAAAGCCGCTCTTCAAAAGCCCTTCGGCGAGAGATGCGCCAATATTACCGCCGCCGATGATCGTTATCGTTTTCATTTTCGTTCTTCCATGCTGCACTACACCAATTCACGTTCAGAAAAAAAGAACGCTACTTCGATTCTCCCATTCTCCGCCGAGTCCGAGCCGTGCACGATGTTCTCGCCTTTGTTGTCCGCGTAGAGTTTGCGGATCGTTCCCGCCGCCGCATCCTTCGGGTCGGTCGCGCCAATCAGCGTGCGATAATCGGCGACAGCATTTTCCTTTTCCAATGCAATCGGCACAACGGGACCGCTCGTCATGAACTCAACGAGTCCATCATAAAACGGGCGACCTTTATGCACGGCATAAAACGCTCCAGCCATTTCTTTTGTGAGATGAATCTGTTTCATCCCCAAGACTTTGAATCCTGCTTTTTGAATCCTAGCGATAACTTCGCCTTGAAGATCTTTCCTGACGCAATCGGGTTTGAGGATTGCGAGTGTGCGTTCTGCTGCCATTATTTTCCTTTCTTCATTTACAAACCCTGAGTCCCGCTTTGCGGGACGAAGGGTCTGCATGTTTTCGATTTTCAGAACTCTTGACCTTGATACGCAGGAG
>JANNUB010000070.1:0-3837 GCA_031394795.1 Ignavibacteriota bacterium
ATCAAAATAGGTGAAGCCTCACGCGGCAGGGTCAGTTGCCGGTGAGGCTTCGTTTTCCATCGCACTTCCGAGAAACTGCTATACGAGTTCTTCGGACAAGGAGTTGGATGGAAACTGGCATTGCACCACTTCTGGCTCAGGCGCAATGTCTGAAATGCTGCTCGGCGTTCATTTCACATGATGCTGCGAACGCCGGCGCTTCTCGTCATCTCACCAATAACATTTTTCGCGACTGTGCAAATCCGTTCGCTTGAATTTTATAGAGATAGATTCCCGATGCAAGAGTTGTAGCATTGAAGTCCGCTGTGAAGGTTCCGGCGGCAAGCTGCTCGTCCACAAGTGTCGCCACTTCCTGACCAAGCATGTTGAACACCGAAAGCTTCACATGCGATGCAACGGGAAGCGTAAACCGAATGTTCGTCGTTGGGTTGAATGGGTTTGGGTAGTTTTGCTCGAGAGTAAACTCGCCCGGCAGTGTCCCGTGTTCTTCGCGAACATCCGTCGTGTAATTCGCATTTTGCGGATCGTAGTTCGTCCAACCCGCGTCCCACTGCTGGTTGCGCGCGGTCGCGGGATTGAATGCGCCGCGATACGTTGTGGGAGTGAACCATCCGCCTGCAAGCACGTTCAAGTTGGTAAACTCGACTGGCGCTGTTGCAGGCTCAGTCCCAACACCAGGACGCGGATCAGGATTGTTCAGGTTCGTCATGTTCACCAGCCCGATTGCGCTCGGCTGGCGTGTTGCCGTGCCGCCCATGTTGTTGTATGCGGCCGTGTTGAACCACGTCAACGTACTGAACCCGGCAGGGTCGGTTCCCGAATTGTGGATTTGCAGCAACCCGCCCTCGCCAGAAGCTTGAAGGCTGAGATTGCGTACCTGCAACGTATCACCCTGCGCCGATGTTTTTGACTGCAGGTCGCGCAGCGAATACCCGCCCGGATATCCCATCATGATTGAGTTGTATACAGAAAGTTGACTCCCTCTACGAATGACCGAACCGTACTCGAAACGGTGGCCGGAGGGAAGTGTCACCGCATCCGTACGTCGGGGACCGACCATTGTTATGTTGGAGAAACGTGGGAGCGTTCGCGGTGTGCGATACGATGCCGAACCTTCGTTGTCGCTTTCGAATCCGTTGGTTTGACCGCCCGAAAACTCAAACACGTTCGGGTCTTTCAAGCCAAATGCAAATTGCACTCGCCCTTGATATCCGAAATCCGTATCGAACTCATCGTCAATGCCTCCGAACGCCACGAGATATTTCGCGTCCACCGTTCCGCCGAACCATTCGAATCCATCATCGTACGAGTAACTGACCTGAACATATTCGATCGTCGTGCCTCGTCCAACGCCGCCCAACGTAAGCCCGTTCACTTCGTTGTTCAATTGAAAGCGATAGCCGGGAAACTCGATGCGCACGTACCGCAGCACGCCGCTGTTGTCGTTCGGATTTCCCTGACCGACGGCGGGACCGCCGTAATTTCCGGGAAGGATTCCGCCTTCGATGCTCGGGTTCGCCTGATTTACCGGCGCCGCGCCGAGAATCACGATGCCGCCCCAGTCAGCACCGGCACGTTGACCAACGGGCTTGCGACTCGTAAACACGATGGGATTTTGCGCTGTGCCGTTTGCGAAAATCTGCCCGCCGCGTTTCACGATCAGCGTCGCCGCAGTATCGCCCAAAATTACTGTGCCCGCGGGAATTGTGAGGCTTCGTGTTGAGTCAACTGCATACAATCCCGTCAGGCTGTACACAGTATCTCTTGAGAGAGTCCGATTGTAATTCTGCACGAAGATCGTCCGGCCGGCATTCAAGCCCGGACCGAGAATTTGCGTTGGTCGTTGCGCCTGGACTGTTGTCGCAAGCATCATCGCAGCAAACACAAAGTGAAGTAGGGTTTTTGTCACTGAAGTGTACTCCTTATGATATAGTTGGGGATAAGTGGATTATGAAAACTCAAAATGTCAACGACGCTTGCAGAGAGTATGTCGTCCCTTGAAACAAGGTACGGTACGGGTTGCCTTCTCTCGTTTTGAATTTCTTCAAACTCGCGCCGACGTCTTTAGCCGTGAATTTCATCTCAAGTCCGTCCATGATCGGCTGCGTAATGGATGCGTCGAAAACTCCACGCGCTTGCTCGATCACATCCTGCTCGCGCGTATCGGCAACCGCGTCCAGCCTCTCGCCGAATTCATTGTACAACAGGTTGATGGTCGTACCGAACGACGGCTCGCGAAACAACAGCGACACATTCAGCATGTATGGCGATTGCCCTTGCATCTCGCGCGTGGCAAACTCGCGTGCGCCAAAAAAGGTCGGATACTCGATTGCGGAAAATATGCGCGTGTAATTTCCCGTGATGGAAATATTCGAGAAATACTCGCCGAGAAAATCAAAACTCTTGCGCACTTCGAATTCCCACCCATAATTTTTTCCACGCGGCGAATTGAACCACGTTCGCTCAGGATTCGAGGAAATGATCAACTGCTGCTCGATTGCGCCTGAGATGTTCTTGTTGAAGTAACTGATCGCTGCAAGTTCGCCGACTCCGGGAAATATTTCGAAGCGAATATCGTAGTTCTTCGAGAGCGCACGTTGTAGGAGCGGATTGCCGTACGTCCCTTCGTAAATGCTGTAGTCGTAAAAGTAGAAACTCGCAAGCTCGCGGAATTCCGGACGATTCACCGACTGGCTGTACGCAAGCCGTAGGTTCATATTCTCATTGATGATGTAGGTAAAGTTCAGCGATGGAAGGACATCAACTTTCTTCAAGCGTGCAACGTATGGCTCGTCGGTAACGAACGGACTGATGGTATTGACAAGCTGCTCGGAATTTTCCAACCGGGCGCCGCCCACAAAGCGGAAGTTCTGCTCAACGAATGTGAAAGGAATATCCACCATCGCATACCCGGCGTACAGTGTTTGTTCCGCAGTGTATTTGTCGCGAGGATTGTCCAGCCGCGACATCACGAACTTTCCAGGACCGAAATTCTGCGGCATGAAGATACTGTCAATCGGAAGTATCGTCAATTCGAACGCTCGACTTCCCCTCTCCAGCTCTGCAACAAAGAACTTGATATCGTAGTCGCGCTTCTTGCCTTCCGCTAACATTCCGAACTTCAGCTTTGCCTCTTCGATCGGAAGCGTAAAATCAATGCTTGCATTCCGCGAAAACTCGCGCAAGTCGGACCACGAACGATCGGTCAGCCCTTTGATAAACGGATCGTTGACGCTGGCAACATTCTTGCTGTACACCGCGGTTTTGCGGTCAGGCTCTCGTGCAATCGAAGACGTGTAGCCTCCCTTCCATTGCACGTCGAGTCCGGCGAGCGCTGGCAACTTGTGCTCGCCGGACAAACTCGCGACGTGCAACGAACGCTGATCCCACTCCGTCACCTGCGTTCGGAATACCTGCTCGTTCTCATCAACGCCGGTGATGAACGAGAGCTTGTCTTCCGCGGTTTGGTTGTAACTATTCTTGAGGCTGAGCTTGTGAAGCCCGGAGAATTTGAAACTGACGTCAACCAGCCCGCCCCAAAGCACTGTGTATTGATCGCGAGTGCCCGACGCTTCGAGAATTCTGCTTCCGGTTCTAAAATAATCCGTTTCACTTTCGGTCCGCTGGAAACCGTTTCGATATGAAAGCGCCGCGACATAACCAAACTGGTCGTCACCGATGGGCAACGCGTCGCCGACAGACAAGTTGAACGAGCCGTTAAGCGGCGCTCTGCTGGCGCGCTGTGTCCAATTGTTCGGCAGCGATTTGCCAAGGTCGTACCCATTCATTGAGGTATTCGGATATGCCCGCGTGCCATCATCGAAGCCAGTCCAATCG
>JANNUB010000499.1:0-4795 GCA_031394795.1 Ignavibacteriota bacterium
GCCGTGCCCGATCGGTCCGGGCGCGCCGCTGAAGAATTCCATTGTCGAGTCGGCGTCGGTGTTCACGAACATGACCGCGGCTGTGCCCGATTCCAAGCCGGTGTAAATTCCTCGCGTGCGCCACTGTCCGGTCGCGCTGCGCCAAAGATAATCTACATCCACCGGTTCATGCACGCCGAACGAACCTCCTGCCGGAACGATTTCTTCTGCGCCGGTTCCATCCATCTGCCCCACGGCAAAGTCAAACGTGTAGCCGTAGTACCGTGCGAGTTCTTGTGTGCTGAAAGCATAGAAACCATTTGCGCCTCTTCCGCCAAACTCCGCAACGTAAATGAACGTTGCATCCTGTCCCGCCGGTGCTTGAGGATTACTATGCTGCGCACAAATTTCTTTCCGTCCGTCATGATCAACATCCGTTTCCATGATCTTGAAGGTTGCACCAGGGATTGTAAAAATGAGGTTCGACTCGCACATACGGTATTGCCTCGGTCCGTAACATTCTAGAAAAGCGATGCCATTGGTGGTTGTCGAAATAATCGAAATCTCCTTTCGTCCATTGGCGTCGACGTCAGAGATGTTATAGGGAGCGCCTCCACCGTTACGTAAGACCGTATCCCAATCAACAACATAGTGATTGTCTGCTACATGCTCATAGATTACCAGGCGGCTCGTATCTCCTTGAGTGCGTTGCGTGTAGAAATAGTACACAAGCTCCGTCTTCCCATCATTATCAATATCGTCAATGAGCAATGCAGTCACCGGTTGATTTTGCTCTCTGCTCCGCCACACCTCGTGAAAGCTGAGCGGCGGGAAGCTGTTCGTCCCTTGCGGCAGCGAAGCAAAGCTTGCTTTTGCATTCAGTATCTGCTCGTGCCCAATTCTCTCTTCATGCCCGCTCGCGTATGTGAGAACCAAATCTCCCCAGCTCATGTGGTTGTAAATCATCTCGTTGAACATGTCGCTCTTTTTCCACTCCATTTTCACAATCGCACCACTCACACTCCGCTCCCACACTGGCTCGTTACCGAACGTTCCGTTGCCTAAGTTCTGCCAGACTTGTAGTTTCCCGTCATGGACGTACGCGAGGTCAAGCAGCGGGTCGGGATTGAGTAATCCGAGCGCGACATTCGCGGGATAGGGTCGCGCAGGCATCCCGCGCTCGACGCGCACGCCGAAGCTTTGGAGCGTGCGCGGAGTTTCTTCGCTTTGTGAAGTGAATGGGAGAGCAGTGATTGAAAGGAGAACAACGAGGAACATTGGCTTCTTCATTGCGTTCGCCCGCTACTTTGTTGTGAGACGGAGATGTTTACGGCATCCCGATTGGCAACAACTTACAAAAACGCGTAGGCGAATGCCATACCGCGATCGCGGTATCTTTGCCGCTCCGGCATCGTTCCTTGAAACTCAAACCGTATTTGATTAGAATGATGAACCAAAATTCCGTCAAACCTTTTCTATTTCATCACATCAGGAGTGAATGTCCTATGCAGTTCCCCAATACGCTTGCCGCGGGCATCAGTGTTGTTTGCGCGGCTGTCTTAATCAGTTGTTCGCCGAAGCAGGGCGATATCGTCGTCGCGAAAATCGGAAACAGGCCGGTTCCTCTCAGCGAGTATGAGAATCTCTATCTAAAAAGCGCGGGTACACGCGAGCAGGCTGCGGGCGCGACGCAGGAAGAGCGCGAGCGGTTCCTCGATCTGATGACAAAGTTCAAGTTGAAGCTCGGCGACGCGTACGACCAAGGATTGGACAAGCGCGCCGAGATCAAAAACGAAATCGCACAATATAAAGGAAGCCTCGTCGCATCGTTCCTGACCGAGCGCGAGGTGAACGCGCCCGGCATCAGGAAGATGTTCGATGGACGTCAGCAGGAAGTGCGCGCAAGCCACATTCTTCTTCAGCTGGCGCCGAATGCACCGGCGGAGGATTCCGCGCGCGCATACAAGACCGCATATGAATTGATCGCAGCGTTGAAAGCTGGCGCTCGTTTCGATTCGCTCGCGCTGGCGCATTCCACCGATCCATCGGTCAGCCAGAACAAAGGAGACCTTTACTATTTCACCAGCGGACAAATGGTGCCGGAGTTTGAAGAGGCGGCATTCGCCACGAAGCCGGGGGAGACGACGTCGGCGCGTACGCAGTACGGTTTGCACATCATCAAGGTCGTTGCCAAGAAACCGGTTCAGGGTGAAATCAAAGCAAGCCACATCATGATCCGTTTCGACAAACAGGATCCGACCCCGGACGACACGCTCGCGGCACACAAGAAAATCCAGCTCATTCAGGACAGTGTGAAAATAGGAACGGATTTCGGCGAGCTTGCCATGCGCAATTCGGGCGATCCCGGCTCCGCGCCGCGCGGCGGCGACCTTGACTGGTTCGGTCGTCGGCGCTGGATTCAGCCGTTCGACGAAGAGGCGTTCAAGCTGAAGCCGGGACAGGTCTCCGGTGTCGTTCGAACGATCTATGGATATCATCTCATCAAGTGCTACGAGACAAAACCGCCCAAGACATTTGAAGAAGCAAAGAAAGAGATCCAGCAGACATTCCAACAAACGCGTTTCCCATCCGACTATGCGAATTTCCTGAACCGGTTGAAGAACCGGTTGCAGTACAGCGTTGACGCGAAGACGCTCGATGCATTTGCCGTTGCGTTCGATTCCACGAAGACGACGCGTGACAGCGCGTGGTTCGCTTCCGTCACGCCCGCATTGGCAAAGAAGGCGTTGTTCACATTCGGTCAGCGCACCATTTCCGTTGACAGCACGATCGGAATCATCACGTCGCGACCGGACATGGCTTCGATGCCGCTCACCTCGGCGTCGGTGCGGCAAAATGTCGAGAAGATCGGCGAGCAGCTTGTCTTCCAGGTGCGGGGAGAGACGATCGAGAAAGACTATCCCGAGTTCTCTCCGATCATGAAGGAGTACATGGATGGAATTCTGCTCTATCAAATCGAGCAGGAGCGCGTGTGGGGCAGGGTTGCGGTAAACGACACGGTGCTGCAAAAATATTTCGAAGCGAACCGCGACAAGTTCATGTTCCCCGATCGCGTCGATTTCTCGTCGGCGTCATTCATCACCGATTCGGTCGCACAACTTGTACGCAGGGGCATCATGAACGGAACATCGCTTGAGCAAGTCTTCGCCGAAGACTCGACGCGAATGAAAATACCGATCAGCTTCCAGACTTCGTTTGCAAAGAATTCATCAACGCTCTCCGCCGATGCGATGAAGGCTGCCTCTGCGATCGCGGGTCAGATGAAGAGCGATGCAACGCTGCGCGTCCAGGTCACCGTGCGCAAGGATACGTCAACAAAGGCGAGCGAGAGGCTCGCCAAACAAAGAATTGACGCCGTGAAATCATACGTGAAGAAACGCGGGATCGCGGAAAGCCGCGTCTCATCGTACGAGCAGATCGCCCCGGATCAGAAGAAAGCGGAAAAGGAAAAATCTCTCAACAGTCTGCGGCTTGAGATCATCGGCAAGCGCTCATGGTTCGTAGGACGCGTTGAATCTCTGCTTCAGCCCGTGCCAACCGACGAGCGAAGCGCCAAAGCGGATTCGCTGGCAGCCGGCGCGTACACCGAGCCGTTCAACTATAGCGGCAGCTTTACGATCGTTCGCTTGAATAAAAAGGACCCGCTTCGTCGCAAGACATACACCGAGGCGGGAACAGAGGTCTCGAGCGCATTTCAGGAATACGAATCGAAACGACTCGAAAACGAATGGCTCGCCGGTCTGCGGGCAAAGAACCCGGTTGTTGAATACAAAGAAGTGCTGAAGAGCGCCTTTGCTCCAACGAAGTAGGTTGACACTCCTTGTCATCTTCGTGCTCGCATGCCTCGGCATGCAGGCAGGCTGCACGAAGACGACGACGGAAAAAGAATATGTCGCCCGCGTCGGCGATGCATTATTGACACGGGAGGAAATAGCGCGCGCGCGGGAAGAGTCCGCCGACCATTTACGACGGCAGTACGTCAGCAACTGGGTTACGAGCGAGATGCTGTACCAGGAAGCGAAGCGCAAAGGATTCGGCGAGTCCGATGAGGTTCTTCGAGCAATCGAAGAGACGAAGAGGCAGCTGACGGTGAACGCGTACCTTGAAGGAGAAATCTACGCCGATACCACCGGCGGAGTCACCGAGCAGGATATTCTCGACGAGTTCAACAACAACCGCAGCGCCTACCGGCTGCACGAGGATGTGGTGAACATGAGCTTCGCTCTGTTCGCCGAGCGTGATGCGGCGAATTCGCTCCGGTCGAAGATTCTGCGCGGCGCGACGTGGAGTGAAGCATTGCGGAGTGTTGAATCGGACGCCGACGCGAGAGCACAGTTGATTCGTTTCGCCTCGAACGGCTATTTCACACAGGCATTGCTGTACCCCGAGGAACTCTGGAAGATGGCGCGCACGTTGAGTAGGGAAGACGTCTCCTACGTTGTGCGTACTTCAGCGGGCCACGTTGTGGCGCTGGTGCACGGGGTGAAGAAGCAGGGCGAAATGCCGGAGCTGGACTTCGCAAAAAACGAAATACGTGAACGGCTGCTGATCCGTGAGCGAAACCGAAAATACGACGAGCTCCTGACGAAGCTGCGCACGAAGTACGAGGTGGACGTCCGCTTCAACACAACGGATTCGGCCGGGATCGAAGTACAAAAGAGGTGAGAATATATGAACCTACGAAAATTTTGTTTAATGATGGCAGTGGCTGCAAGCGCAGCCTCGGCTCAAACACTCGACCGCATCATTGCCGTCGTCGCCGACGAGATGATTCTCGAGTCCGATCTGACCGCGC
>JANNUB010000501.1:0-14217 GCA_031394795.1 Ignavibacteriota bacterium
CCGATCAGATCGCCCAGACCGTTTCGCGTGTACATTGATATAGGAACCTACGAGAGGAATGTGGACGGTGCAGCGCTCGGATCGCCGGACGGAGATTTTCTCGGCGGAAACCGTCGCTTGAGCCGCATGCTGAATCAGAGAGGCTATCGGTACATGTATCGCGAGTTTCATGACGGACACAGCTGGGGCAGGTGGCGCAACGAGCTTCCATTTATTCTCCGCTGGTTTTTCTCAAGCGGGAAATGAACCTCCGGTCCTCCCGCGCACCCGGTCTCAGATCCGCGATCCGATATCTGGGCGCGGCAGCGCTGCTGCTCGCAGCGGCGCTGTTCGCGGCAGCGGCTACGGCGAGATCGCAAGGCATACTCTTTCAGGATTTCCTGAACCTCGTCAACGTGCAAGGGGATTCTGTAAAGCGTCAGGCGATCGTTGATGATTTTGTTTTCCGCATTCGCGCACGCGGGAGTGTCGTGACGGAAGACTCCACCGTCTTTTTCCTGCACAAGGGAAATGCGCGCTGCGTTCAGCTTGCCGGAGACATCAACGGATGGAAACCCGACGATTCCCTTACCCGGATTCCCAAAACCGATTTGTTCTACCTTCCAAAGACGCTGGATCCTGCGTCGCGGTTTGAATACAAGTTTGTTGTGGACTCTGTTTGGACACTCGACCAGCTCAACGCGCGCGTCGTCATCGGGGGTTACGGCCCGAACTCAGAAGTTTGGATGCCGCGCTATCGCCCGCCCACAGAGATCGAATACCGTCCCGAGATCGCTCACGGGACTCTCGACTCCTTGAACATCAGGAGCAGGATCGTACAGCGCACACATCCTGTGTTCGTGTACCTTCCCTCCGGCTATCGCGCAGATGCGCAAAAGCGTTACCCCACGATATTCGTTACCGATGGCGGCGAATACATTACGCTTGCCCTGATGTTGAACGTTCTGGATAACATGATCGCAGAAAAGAGGATTCGCCCCATCATTGCTGTTTTTGTTGACCCGCGAACGGATATCAATGACTCGCAAACAAGCAAGCGGATGAACGACTACTCAATGAGCGATGCATTCGTCAATTTCATGGTGCGCGAAGTGCGCGCCCGCCTGATAAAAAAATATCGCATGCTAAACGATCCGACTCAAACAGCAATCATGGGTGCATCGTTAGGTGGATTGATTTCAACGTACGCTGCTTTCACTCGACCTGATGTGTTCGGGCTGTGCGCCGCACAGTCGCCATCGTTCTGGTGGAAGAAGAAAGCGATCATTCGCACGATCGCATCCGGATCGAAAAAGAACATCAAGTTCTATATTGACACGGGAACGATTCGCGACGCGCAAGCGGAAGCCTCAGAAATGCGCGATGTGCTGAAGCGAAAAGGCTACCGCGTCCACTACGAAGAGAATCCGGAGGGACATAATTGGGTGAATTGGCGGGCGCGAATTCCGTCGCTCCTCAGCTACTTTTGGGGTACGCAATGAGGTTCATGACCTTTCTTCTCATCCTTGCCACCTCGCATCCCTCCGCTGCACAATCACTTGTCGAAGAGCTTGCTATAGAAGTCGCCGGACGATCTCGCGAGTTCGCTTACACGAATAAACAGACTGCGTATTTCTACGGCGAAACAAGTTCCGAGCACAAGAATGCTTGGCAAGGATTCAATGCGTCAGGCACGAAGTTTCTCGACGATTATGCGATATGGGTTGATGGAAAAAAACTGAATCGAGCAACGGCACGAACGATTGTCTATCCTGATTACCTCAAACGAATGTACGCAAACGGCATTGTTGAAGAGCTGCGTCTTGCCGACAGTGTTGCGCTCTTCTCTATTACGGTTACGTCACCCAAAGCAACTTCAATTCAAGTATTTCCAATATTCAAACGTCATAGGGGTTTGAAAGGTTTGACACTGGTCGCGCGCCAAAAGGGAATTCTGCTCGGCCGGCGCGACTTGCTTGAGAAGAAAAACGGCATGCCTGCTTGGCTTGGCATGCACGGCGTTGGACTGTCGCCCGAAATCAACCCAACAAAAAGTCCTCGCCCGGTCTCGGAGCTGGTTCTCTCATCACGAAATCGAACCGTTCACAGAATCGCGTTTGTCGCCGCAAACAGTGTCGATGCCGGAGAAGGAATGCTCGCGTCGTATCTGGAGTCGCCGGAGATTTTTCATGCAGCCCGCCGGACGAGAATGGAAACGCTGCTTCAGCAAACATACGTTGAAACGGAGGATCGTCGCTTCAACAAAACGCTCGCTTGGGCGAAACTCTCGCTCGATGCACTCATCATGAACCAGCGAGGCAAGGGCATCTTCGCAGGACTTCCCTGGTTCAACGATTACTGGGGACGCGATACGTTCATTTCGCTTCCCGGGGCGACGCTCGTGCAGGGACGGTTCACCGATGCAAAAGAGATCCTTCGCTCGTTCGCCACGTTCCAACAAACCGACTCGACCTCGTCGAACTACGGAAGAATTCCCAACCGCGTAACGACAACCGACATCGGCTACAATACTGCCGACGGCACCCCTCGCTTCATCATGATGGCAAGAGAATATGTCGAACGGTCGGGCGACACGGCATTCGTTCGCGAAATCTATCCTACCGTCTTCCGCTCGATTGAAGGAACGCTGAAATACCATGCTGACACGCTCGGCTTCCTCACGCACGGCGATCAGGAAACGTGGATGGACGCTGCAGGACCGAAAGGCTGCTGGAGTGCCCGAGGCAATCGAGCGAATGACGTACAAGCGTTGTGGTCTCAACAATTGCGAGCAGGCATTTGGTTTGCCGTTCGCCTCAGCGACTCGACTTCTGCACGACAATGGAACGAACAGCTTCTTCTTCTTGAGAAAAACTTCTTGCGGCATTTTCTCTCCAAGGGAATCGTCGCTGACCATCTCAGGGAAGACGGCTCCAGAAACATCTCGCTTCGCCCGAACCAAATCTTCCTCGCACCGCTTCTGCCGGAAGGGACACGCTCTCGCATTCTCCATTCCGTCTTCAACAACCTGACGTACGAATACGGCGTTGCATCGCTCTCCCAAAATGACGAGAACTTTCATCCTTATCATCAGCACGAACCGCTCTACCCAAAGGACGCGGCGTACCACAACGGAACCGTGTGGACCTGGCTTCAAGGTCCTGTAATTTCCGAATTGTGCTATTTCGGCAAACAAGACCTCGCGTGGAAATTGACAGAGAATACTGTTCGTCAGATTCTGGATCGCGACGCGGTTGGAACTCAGTCCGAATTGCTCGGCGCGCTTGCACGTCCCGGCGAGAACCAGCCGCGTGCATCGGGGACATTTTCCCAGGCGTGGAATCTCGCCGAGTTCATTCGGAACTTTTATGACGATTATCTTGGCGTAACGGTGAGCCTGTTGAACCATCATCTTGTGCTCCACCCAATGCTCCCGAAAGCATTTGGGAGCATCAAGGCAACGATCAATCTTAACGGCCGAGCCCTGCCAATCGAAATTCTGAAATCGCAGGACTCAACTGTCGTCACCATAGACGGGCAAAATCTCCGTAAGGGCGGAACGGTAGAAGTAGTCTTCCCGACCGACCACGAGGGCTCAATCAGATCAGTCTTCACTATTTCGCCTTATTCAATTGCCATCCTCAAACTCAGAGCATCAAGCCTAACTCTCTATTCAAATGAAGTTAACCGTAACGATTTCAGTTCGGCTCAAGTATCGAAGTTCAGGTCGCAAGAGTTGGATTCTTTACGCTTCGCCCACCCAACACTCCTTCCAGGATTGAAATCGCTCGCAGGTCCTGAGTACCATCTCATGAGTCATGATGTTGTGAAGATTACAAATAGGAAGGCAGTAAGAGTTGCGCTCGCCTCCGATCCACTCGGAGATGATGTTGGAACGGGAGCATACCAATATCCACTCAGTACCAACTTCGTGATAGGCTCACTCGACATCACTCGCTTCAGCGTTGCACATGACGTGAGGAACGTGTACTTCACTCTGAAGTTTCACTCACTCTCCAATCCGGGTTGGCATCCGGAATATGGATTCCAGCTAACATGCGTCGCAATCGCAATTGATGAGGATGGAATTAGAGGCTCGGGAAAGAGTTTTGTCGCTCACAACGCGAACTATCCGTTGGAAGAAGTTCACGCATACGAGAAGTTGATTCTGATCGGCGGCGGCGTGCAACTTGAAGACAAGAGTGGAAAAATTCTTTGCGCGTATACTCCAACCGCAAACGACGTCAACAACCCGCTCGGCAGCGCTGAAACCGGAACGGTGAGTTTCGCGGTTCCGATTTCGTATCTCGGCAAGCCGTCGAAGAAATGGACGTGGACAGTGCTCGTCGGCGCGCAAGATGATCACGGCGGCGCCGGGTTGGGAGAATTCCGGAACGTGAATAAGGAAGGCAGTGAATGGAGTGGCGGAGGAAAAAAATCGTCGAGCGAGCCTAACGTCTATGACGTTCTTAATGTCGTTGGCAAATGAGCGAAGATTCAAAAGGCGGCTTCTCAGCCGCCTTTGTTTTCAGAATTATTTGATCAGCACCATGCGTTTCTCTGAAACGAACTGATTGGCTTGGAGTCGATAGACATACACACCGCTCGAGAGATTCGTCGCCAAGAATGTTCGCTGATACGTCCCCGCAGGAAGTTCCTCGTTGAGAACTGTCGCGACTTGCCTTCCCAGTAGATCGTACACTCTCAGCGTTGTCAATCCGGCATTCGCTATCGTGAATGTGATCGTTGTTGTGGGATTGAAGGGATTGGGATAATTCTGATCCAAGTGAAATTCCCTCACGATGTTCCCGCCCTGTTTTTCATTCACTCCCGTCAAACCCGATGGGTTGTAACGCAGTATCTCGCCGCCGCTACTGACCGTCCAGCCCATTCCAGTGTCGGCAAGGGAAACATGACTCAGAGTTCCCGCAAATGGATAGAGCGCCTGACCTGCCCAAGTGCTGCCGTTGCTTGTCGATCGAAACGCAGAGGCACCCGCAACGAGCCAGGCAAAATTCGATCCGCTCACGTGCGCCAATCCGCTCACTGGAGTTGTCGTGGGACTTGTCGCTGCGGTCCAGGACGTTCCCCCGTTTGTCGTTACGCGAATTGTTCCGGTCGAATGACCGACGACGCCATTCAGATTGTCTTTGAATGCGATCGCGTAGCTGTTGGTGTTTCCGGATGAAGCAGAGGACCATGATCCCCCACCATCTGTCGTACGCCAGACGCGGCTTGCATTTGTTCCGAACCACATATTGTTTTGATCTGTCATTGCAAGTGAGTTGTTCCAGCCTGCCTCGCTTGTTGCGCCGACAGGTTCACTTGCGGTGTGTGCCCACGTTGCTCCAAAATTCGTTGTCTTCAACACGACGAAGCGTCCTGTGCCGGGAGGGTCGCCCATCGCGAAGCCCGTGCCGTTCGAGAACATCCAAATAGCATTTATGAACGGCGATTGTGTTCCGGGATATGTTTGCAGCACCCATGAAGCGCCACCGTTTGTCGTTCCGTAGATGCGACCGCTTCCCGTCCCCACCCATGCCCGATTCTCATCTGTTGCTGACATGCAGTACAAATCTTGTCCCGCAATGTTGCCGGTAACAGCTGTCCACGCGCCACCGCCATTGACACTTCGAATTACAACTGGCGCCGTGGCAGTTCCGCTTCCGCCGCATACCCAGACCACATTGCGATTCACTGCTTTGACACTGTATAAGATGAGGGATGTCGGGCTCGTTTGAGCTTCCCACTGCGGGGTCGTCGGAAAGACAGTGATTTTATAGGCCCAACTGTCGCGGTCGTTTGTATTTGAAACCCAATCCAACCGGATGACGACATCGCGCGCTGCAGTCAGAGAGCCGACACGAAATCTGAGAGCAGGAAGTGTGGTCTCTTGTCCAGCGGCAATATTTCCTCCACTCGCAGTTCCCTGCAGCACGCTTACCGATGCATCGGAACTTGTCGCGGAAAATGTGAGATTGTTGGCAGGAGCGAAGAGAATGTTTTGTACTGTGAGGGTCAGGACGATTGTGTCGTTTTGGAGGAAGAGCGAGCGGCCGCCAGGCGTTCGCATCACGGCATTCTTGATTTCAATCCCCGGATGCGATTCGGAAAGGGCACGAGCGAAGTTCACCCTTCCCCGTCCCAAATTTCCTGCCAATGAAAGGTTCGAGCCATCAATCGAGTCACATGTTGTCTTGATTTGTAACGCAACTTGCCGCGGCGTCCAGGTCGGATGCAGCGACCTCACGATGCCCGCAAGTCCGGCAACAAGTGGACTCGAGTACGAAGTTCCATCACCGCCGTTTCCATATCCGCCTCCGTTGAACGCGCTGTAGATGCTCGTTCCCGGCGCATACACCGGAACCGTGCGTCCATAGTTTGAGAAGCTCGCGCGAGTATCAGATGTGGAACTCGTTGCGCCGACTGCCAGCACATTTCTGTAGCTCGGCGGATAGTCTGGGATCGCGTCGTTCAGTTTACCGGTGCCGTTGTTGTTCGTGCCGTTGCCGGCGGCACAGACAACAAGCGCTCCCGCTTGCGTCGCGGCATTGATCACATCCTGCTCAAACAGCGAGTAGCCACCTGTTCTTCCCCAGCTACAGTTGATGATCTTCGCCCCGCTCGCATACGCATAAGCAATGCCTTCGAAGCCGTAGGCAATGCCATTATCCGATGTTGCCGATGCTGCGCAGACGCCGATGATGCCGCAGTTCCAGCTTGATCCCGCCATACCGATGCTATTATTTGCGCGCGCACCGAAATGACTCGCGGTCGCCGTACCGTGCGCCGCGCTGTTAGGTGTGCTTGTAAGTCCGCGCGGATTGTTCGTATTGTTTGCGAAGTTCCATCCGATCACATCGTCAACCAAGCCATTGCCGTCTTGATCAATTCCATCTTCATCGCCCGCAGGCGGAGCGCCGAGATCGAAGCGCCCGTTGCTGTTGACATCTTCACTCTGCTTCGCTCGCATATTCGGAGTCAAATCTTCATGCTGCCAGTATGTTCCTCCATCCACCACAGCGATCGGGACGCTTGCACTCCCCTTCGCAATCGTCCAGCCGTTGAAGGCGTTCATTCTGTTGAAGGCATTATTCTGACTTGCGAGAAGCGGGTCGTTCGGAACATCATTGATGTAGTGCATGAACTTCGGCTCGGCGTATTCGATCTCCTCGAGATTGTTCAAACGGCTTGCTGTGAATCGCGGATCGGCTACGGAGGAAATCGAACCGTAGTACACTCGCGAGAGATCAACATATCCTTCAGCGAGCCGACTTGCTGTTTCCGGGTGGATGTATTTGAATGTTCGTTCGAGAGAGACGATCCCTTCGCCGGAAAGGGCTTGGTTGAGTGTGGACGATGAGGTCGAGAACCGCTCGCCATCGAGAACCTCAACTCCCTGTTTGAACTTGATTACAACAACACCGGGAATGACTTCATCCCGGGCATCAAACAGGCGAGGCTGTTTGGTTTGGGGTTTCGCCCCGCCAAGGCTGGCACAGGAGAGTACAGCGAGGAGGAGCGCAACAAAAAAAAGTTTGTTTGTCATAGAACAACCCTACTTTATAAGTGAACGGTGCGCGATGCGCACGGCACACATTGGCGTTATTAATTTAACAACATCGGCTTCAATTCGCAAGAAATGCACCTGAGATTATTGGAGGACCACGAAACAAAAAAAAACTCGACACGCGAGGTCAAGCCTTGTCTGTTCGCTCCCGGATGAATGTTATCGGACCATCATCAGTTTCTTCGTCGCAACAAAATTCCCCGCAGTCAGTCGGAAGAAATACACGCCGCTTGCTAACTCCGATGCGTTGAACTCAACTGACTTGAACCCCGAACCCTGGACCTCGTCAACAAGCGTCGCAACCTCTCTCCCCAACAGATCAAACACTTTGAGCGTCAGGTGGCTGACTTCTGACGTCTGATATCTGATCTCTGTCGTTGGATTGAAGGGGTTGGGGTAGTTTTGGTGAAGCACGAAAGATGTTGGATTGTCTGCATGGGCATTGACACTCACGAGGATGTCCCGATATTGGAGCAGCCATGGGTCGTTAACGTATGAAGTGTCGCCACGGCGACGAAGATATGAGACCCAAACTCGATCTGTCGGATCGACAACCACTGAGCGCTTTGTTGCTGTGTACGGGTATCCACCGGCAACAAGTGTGGTAACTGTATCGGTTCCGTACTCAAGATTTCTGAGCAACTTGAGGTCAGCACCATCCGAAAAGACCGCGTTGGCCATCTTCCGCGAATTCACGAAGAGATTCAGCCGGTACGCAGAATTCATTGATCGGAAAACTCGATGTGAAGTAAACAATGGGCCGCCGCGTGTTGTCGAAAAATACAGATCATTAGTGCCGCCACCCTGGTCAACCGACCAAATAGCATGTGCTGTTCCGTTGGATGCAACAGCGAATGCGTGATGAAATGTCTTATATGCATCAGAAGAATCTGTCTTCGCAGTGCTGCCATTGTATGTCAGAAAAAACAACTTTGAGTAGGGATACTGTCTCTGCTCCCGCCAAGCGGCGAACGCATTTCCCTGTCCATCCACAAAACACGAAACGTCTGGATAGGAAATCGAGTAGAAATACCCCCCAGGCAAATTCTCCCGAAGCACCACTGGCGGTGTAAACGTCTCGCCCATGCGCTTTGCATATTTCAGTTGGAACGACCGACTGGTTGATGAATCAGCGCGGAGCCAGAACACATGAACATTGTCGTTCGCATCAACGAGCACTTAAGGAGCAAAGCCCGAATCAATCGGTTGCGGTGTGCTGAGCGAACCCGTACCATCGCGGAAGCGATACATTACTATACTCGAATAGAAGTAGAAGTTTGTATCCCTCCGGATTGCAGAAACAGATTCCCAAGTGAAATGGAGATTGCTATTGGATGTGGCGGCAATGCGCAACGCGCGAGCACTTGGAACCTCGAAAACCAGCTGCCATGAATTCACTGACCACTTGTAGCACCGCGCAGCGGGACGGAAGAGCCAAGGCGGAGGTACGTCTGTTCCGTTCGTTCGTTGCTTGCTTACCACAGCGTGGACACCGTTTGCTGCGTCCACAACGAGGTCAAAATCAAAATCTGACCACTGTCCTGAGAAGGGCCCGAAGCGATACGGTGCCGCTTCGGGCATAGTCCCAACTTGCCTGAACGATTGTGAATCACGTTGCATAAAGAACAGCCGATGAACGCCATAGGTATCGTCAAAAATCTGCAACTGCAAGCTGTCGCCAAGACCAAGGACGTTCAGCACGTTAGTTCTATCAAGCGCAATTGTAGCCGTCCCCGCGGTTGTAAAAGCATGTGGCAGTTGTTCATTGCTCACCACTTGCGCCTTAAGTTGCGCGGAAAAAAGTATGCAAGCGGAAAGTAGAATACGTCTGCGCAGCATCCGTTCTCGATTCATATATCTTACCTCTTCGTTAAAGATTCGACCTAACGGATTACCATTAACTTTTTCATAAACACGAAGCCATCAGCTTGAAGACGATACAAATACACGCCGCTCGCCAGCTCAGACGCGTTGAACTGAACACTCTTGAACCCCGAACCCTGAACCTCATCCACCAGCGTCGCCACTTCCCTTCCCATCACATCAAACACTTTCAACTTCACGTGCGAAGTTTTTGGTATCGCGTATTCGATGCGCGTTGTTGGGTTGAAGGGGTTGGGGTAGTTTTGAGAAAGAGAGACCGTTGTCGGCATCTCGTTCGTACCACCCACTGAAACCAAGGTTTGACTAAGAAGAAAGTGATGTGCCCGACGGTACAGGTCAATCACGCCTAAATCGTATTGATATCGAACGAGTCCGATGCGTAAGCGAAATGTAAACAGGCTTATGGAAGTGGGCCAACCCGAGTTGCGGCTTTTCGACTTGAACATCGTCGTGTCAAAGGGACCAATTCGCCTGTAGCGGGTGACCATCGTCGTGTCATCGTAGTCGCGTTGGAAGGGGAGTACATCCGTCACGCTGGGCGTCGGAGAATCAGCGCGATACAGTTGATGGTGACCTTGGTGGCTTTCAATGAGTTCAAACGCGAGAGTTTCGCGCACGGCGTACGTCGTGTCCCACCGATCGATCACGTGGTAGCGCCGAAATGACCGTTGTTCGCTAAACAGCCACCGCGTTGAATCAGTGGTTGGGATCTTTCCGATAACATAAAGTGTCGTAAATCCAGAATCTACTTTCTCCTCGAAGGAGAATGAGTTGCGACCGAAATAAGTGCAGTAGCGGTACGTCCATTGATTGCCGATCGCCAGCGGAAACACATCCACCAGCGAATCGCTTTGCGCTCTCAGTTCGCTCAAGAAGCCGAACAGGAGGGCACCCGTCAGAATACATGCATGTTTCATGATGACGCTCCGTACTTGCTATTCTATTTTATCATAATCATCCGCTTTGTGGCGGAAACATCTCCTGCGTTCAACTTGTAAAAATACACGCCGCTCGCCACCGCAGTCCCTTTTTCATTCCGTCCATCCCATCGCGCAACAAAATTCCCCGCAGGCATCGTGTTCTTCACCAGCGTCTGCACTCGCTGACCTTGCACGTCGTAAATCGTCAGCTCGACATTTGAGTTGGCGTACGATGGTGGAATTGTGAACGAGATAAATGTTGATGGGTTGAAGGGGTTGGGGTAATTCTGTGCGAGCACTGGCGTTGAAGGATAATTGTCGGCAACGTTTCCTACCCCAACACTCGTCAGCAAGTTGATTCCGCCGCCGCGAGAATTGCCTGTGCTGTCCGCAAGATACAAATTCACAAACGATGGTCGGAACGACGGCGGCAGGTTGTATGCAACGCGCCACTCTTCATCGGTGAAACGGCGGAAGTTTGTCGTCACATGCTCGTAGTAGCTCATGACGGGACCAATGAAAGCATGCGCGCCGATACCGGGCAACTCCGCGATCCAAACGCCGAGGTTGATCGGACCGGTGCCGCCGTGCAGCACCCAACCGACGGGATTTCCATTTGCATCCGTCGGCGCCGTGTGGACGTCGGCAACAACAATGTTCGTTTCAAACAGACCATTATCTCTTGTTGTGAACAACTTCGGATACCAGCCGTCGTATGCCGGACTGCATTGGTTGCTGAAGAACATCATGCCTTGGAGGAACCGTCGTTCGGCTGGCGTAACAGAGATATTCTGGAGTTCTTTCCTGGAAATTTCCGCGAGCGTATCTGCCACGCCGCGCAAGTGCAGGAAGTATCCGGCAACCGATTGGTCGTTCAGCGGAGGGGTGCTGAAACGAACATAGCTCCGGTGTGCAAACGCCTTCACTGCATCGTAGAATTCCGGAACCGGCTCAACGTAACTTTGGGGGAAAGAGCAAATAAATCCGCCGGTGTACGGCTGCTTCCCGTACAGCAGATTATCATGCCGCAGCTGCGACCATGCCGAGAGCTGCGTGTTCATCTTCTCCTGCCACCATGCGGCTGTTCGCATGAACGCAGGGAGTGAATCTCGCGCGGTCGGCGGACTCAGCGTGCGAATGCTGTTCAGCCAACCGTTATACATTGAGCCTTGCCACCAATTCTCATCGTACGAATCAACAAGATACCGGACGGCTGCAAGGTTCGGCGCGTAATGATATTGATTCAACTCGTTTTGAAGTAATTGTGCTGCTCCATTGTTGCCGAGCACGAACAGAATGTCCAGTGTCTTGGGCAGCATGCGCCGGACGCGCGTGCCCTGGTAAACGATCTTGTCATAGACAACACTCGCAGTCGTGTAGCCATCAATGATGAATCGCTGTCCGAGAAGCAGAAATGAAGCCGCAGGCGCGATTGAATCGGGATTCATCGGATCGCTGATGAGAATCTGGAAGTTGTAGCGCTGGAACGCAAACGCTTTGCTGCGCAGCGTGTCTTGAAACGCTCTGAACCGAGCGAGGTTCAACAGCATGCTTGCGGAATCCGTCCCGGTCAGCTGTCTCATTGTCTGGATGTTCGGCATCGTAACGTTGTCCTGCTCGCCGACGAAGGAACGAATCACATCGTCCATTTCATTGAGCGTTGATCCCGAGCCTGCAGCTTGCATTGCCTCGGCAACAAGAAGCGCATCAATCGTCTGGCGCTGGATGTCGTTCTCCGTTTGCCGTGGAATGATTCCTGCCGGAGCTATGAGATACATCTCCGTTCTCCCCAGCCACATCATCGCCTGGAAATATTTTCCCAACACGGGATAACTTTGTGAAGTGTAGTGACCCCGCACTTTGAACTGGCTGAAGTCAACCCTGCGCGATGTTGTGGAGAACAGGCGATACGACACTGCTTGCTCGGCCTGAATCAACTGCATCAATTCAGTCACAACCGGACCGTTACCGAAGTAAAACGGATCGGCGCTCTCACCCAACAATTTTCTCGGAATCGTGAGGTACACGTCCATGTCTTTCAGCGACGTTTGCATCGCCGGAGAACCTGCATAGCGCGCATTGAGCGCCGGCATTTGCGCGTGTAGATTGTTGAGAAGAGTTCGCAGTCTGGGGATAAGCATCGCTCGTTCAACACCCATCAAGATCGCGTCGTACGACATGTGAATGGCATGAAGAATTGCGTCGGTGGAAACAAACACCGGCAAGTCCCGATGCCATATCTCATTGAACGCCGCGCCGAACGACGCGTGCTTCAACCGCTCCGTCACCATAAAACTGTGGCGACTGAGCAACTGCCGCTCATACGCCGTCAGGTGATAACGGAAATCTATCGAATCGAGGTATGGAACCCCTCCAAGGCTTATCTGCAGGTTGCCTGCAAAACGGCCTGCAGCATGCAGAGTCAGCAGTCCTTCAGTTGAGAGATTTTGGTTTTGTTGAAGGAAATGTCTGTAGGCAGTGATCTCGAAAGGAGGAGGACTTTGTGCTGAGGCAAAACTCGAGATCAGAATGGAGAGGAAAAGAACAGAACGCAAGGTTCGAGTCTTCATGGTACACCCCCAAGGTTTAGTGGATATGTCAGCGTAGCATTACCGTCTGAAATCTACTACTCGGTTGCGCAAAAGTCAATGAGCAAAAGCCCGATTGCTCCACCGCCGGGCTCTGGCTGCAATCGGTTGTACGAGAAGATGTTACTCGATCCCCCGGATCCAGATGTTCCCGCCGGAGGTGTGAGCGTGAATCGGATTGCCTCCGCCGTTGACGGTGCCGCGAATCCGACTCTCGTCGAGCTTTCCCTTCATCGCAATCGGATAGTCGCACGTTACTTCGCCGCCGCTTGTCGAAGCGTCAACGGTCGCGGAGATATTTTTTGGCAGCATGATGTTAATGTTGCCACCGCTGGTCTCCGCGTAAATGCCCTTGTTCGATTCGAGAACTTTCACTGTGATGTTGCCGCCTGAGGTTTCTGCGCGGACTTTCCCTTCAATCGAGCTTAGCACGACGTTTCCGCCGCTCGTGTTCACATCGACATCGCCCTTCACATCCGAAATCTTAATGTCGCCGCCCGATGTTTCCATGAACAACTTGCCGAAAATATTGTTTGCCCGAATGTCACCGCCGGAAGTTTCAAGCTCGATTGCTCCTGTGATGTCATTCAGCTCAAGGTTGCCGCCCGACGTTCCGCCGTTCACTTTGCCCTTCACGCTTTTCACTTTCAAATCTCCACCCGATGTCCAGAGAAACAAATTGTACTCCTTTGGCACGCTGACTGCAATATGCGCATCGAAGCCATCATCGCTCCAATTGAACCACCTGCTGCTCTTTCGCAGATTCCTTAGTTTCATCTCGACTCCGTTCGCCGTCTGCCACGCGGAGATTTCGTACTCCTCCAAATCGCGCTGCCGCCCGCGCATCTCCGCGACAATTGACACCTCCTTCGCATCAGTTCCCTCGACACTGACATTTCCAACGTCCGCGTGCACGGTGAATGTCCCGCCCGGCGACGCCGCAAATTTCTTGTCGAACTTCTTCTCCGCACCCAAGCCCAGCACGGTGAAACACAGCGTCGCAATCATCAACGCAAACAGTTTCTTACGAATCATGATGACCTCCTTTGAAGAATGATTGAATGGATTGACAGAAGCTATTGTTTTAGACGACGCTGGCAGAATAAAGTTGCAACCCTGGGGGCTATCCAAAACGTATTCCCGCCTGCAGAGCGACCGCTTCTCTACGAGGTCGTAGACCAGTGTCGATCTTGCGGGCCGTATGAGGGACCCGCCAGAGGCGGGTCGCGCGACAAGCTGGCGCGAAATTTGGTTCGTCAGGGACGATTGGGGAGGT
>JANNUB010000119.1:0-9181 GCA_031394795.1 Ignavibacteriota bacterium
GGATTGCTCTGGTTCAGGAAATATTGAACGTTCTCTCCAAAGTTTGTGGAGTGGGCATCTGCCATCATTCCCTTGATGTCTTCCTGCTTCATCCCGTACGCGTCTGCCATCCATTGCGCGACCTGCTCAGTGTTCTTCTTCGCGTAATCCATTCCCTCAAAAACACCCGCAACAAATCCCTTCGCGATGTCAGGATGATCGCGATAGAAATCAGCGCGGAAGGCGTACACGTCCGCAATGACTTTGTTGGCTTCCGCCGTCGTGCTCAGGATTCTAGTCTTGGGGAGACGCTTTGGAATATTATAGATGTCCGGCGCCCAGCTCACCACCGCGTCGATGGATCGATCCGCAACGAACGCCGCCGCAGCTTCAAACGCTGTGGTGGTGTATTTCATTTTCACATCGCCGGCATTCAGCCCGGCACTGAAGAGAAGTGTTGAGATGAAATACTCGCTCGGACTGTTTTGTGCGCAAACGACTGTTTTGCCCTTCAGGTCGCGTACGGTTTTGATCTCTTCGCGCGCGACGATGCCGTCGCCGCCGCTCGACCAGTCGATCTGCTGCACGATGCGCGGAGCCGTTCTGCTATCACGCATGAGTTCCGGCGCGAACAGCACCATCATATCTGCCGTCCCCCACAACGCGTGAACGTTGCCGGAGGTGTACGCGTCCCGAGCCGTGATGGGGTCATCAATCAACACCATCTCGACCATGAATCCGTATTTTTTGTAGAAGATGGATTCTTTGTTCGGCTTCGTGCCACCATTCGCGGCGATGATCGGAAGCCAGCCGATCCAAACATTGTAGCTGAACTTCAGCACCTTTTCTTTTGGATTCCACGCGTAGTTGCTGACCCCCTTTACGGGCGGCAGCTTCTCGCCCGGAATGTATTTGTACTCTTTGACCGTCGTGACGGTGGAAAGATCGCCGGCTTCGACTTCGCTCTCTGTTTGTTGAGTTTCAGAAGTGGATGACTTTTCTCCTTTTCCCATCAGCAGCCATATCCCAAGCCCAACGAGGGCAAGCACGAGAATGATTGATGAGGTAATGCCGAGGGGCGTGAGTTTGGTTTGTGAACTTTCGTCTGGCATGATGTCGTCTCCTTCGATGGTGAATGTTAATTCTGTTGCGGCTGTGTAGAGCGAGACTCCAGTCTCGCTCATGTGTGTTTCGTTGGTGAATGTTAGTTCTGTTGAGGCGCTTCTTTTGGTCCGATTTCTTTTGCAGCGGTGGGTTGACCCGCGGGCTGTTCGATCTGAACGCCCTGTGTCGCGAGAAACTCCGCGAGCGCCTGTTGTTCCAACGCTTTGCGCTCCGCCTCTTTCTCCTTCATCTGAACTGTCTCGCCTACATCCTGAGCGACGCGCGATTTCCCTGCCGCTTTTTCATATCGCTTGTCAAGCACCTCTTCGACACTTTTCAGCGTGTCTCCCATATCTCCCACTTTGAACGCAACTCCGCTCAGCGCTGCCGCCGCCTCTGCTTGCGCTTCTTTCACGCGGACCTGATTGAGCTGGCGTTCGATCTTGCGGACTTTGTCCTCGAACTCTTTCTGCGCCACCTTCACATAACGGACGTTATTATTGTAGCCCTCCTCAGTCTCTTTCAATTCTCCGGAGTCATGCTCGAGATCCACCTTGACGTCTTGCAGCTCCCGCGCCAATGAACCGGCAAGCTCCGCGTTCCCCGCTTTGTAGTTGGCAAGAACCCTTCTCTCCAGCTCAACAATTTTTGTTGTCTTTGTTTTGATTTGCACTTTCAGTCGTTCAGCGATTCCGGCAAGGCGCGCGAGCGCTTCGTTGTATTGCGCCATCTTGTTGCGAAAATCGCTGCGTGCAACTTCGAGCAGCGCTTCGGGATTTTGCTCTTCAAGTCCACTGATGAAGAGTCCGAAAAACCCTCGGATGAGTCGTGAGATTCTGGCGAACATACTTTTCTCCTTGAGATTTGTTTTGTGTCATGTTTGATTATTTAGCTCTTGTTACGCAAGCAAGCACATATCGCTCCTGACGGAGCTTTGGCTCGGCCACTTCCAAGAAAGTTCTATAAACATATCACGCCTACGGCGTTACCTCGGCTCCGAAGCCCCGTCAGGGGCGCTATGTTTATAGAAACCAACAACAAGGATGGACGGGAAGCTCCAGAGGAGCGTCATGTGAACAACTTTCTTAGTGTTTCTTTGGGTCTTGGTGACTTCGTGTCCGCTTTGGGTTTTCGTTCTCGTATCAAAGGTCTTAGTTCGTTGTTTTTGCGTAACATCAGTCAGTTATTTCCTGTTCTTCGTAACCGCACCAACGGAAATTTTACTTTCGTTCGTGACCAAGGAAACAACCCGCACCAAATCTTCCTCATGAGCGGTCTTTTGGGAAATCCACTTTTCGAAATCCTCTACATCGCGGGATTGCAGTGCGCGGAGCGAACGAATTTTAGCTTGGCAGTTTTCGATCTCTGATTCGAGCGCGGCGACGTCTGCCTGATGCTGTGCTTTTCTCTCCCGCAACTTCTTCTCTGCGAAGCGCTCATAGGTGTCGAGCGCTTCGTCGCGCCGAACTGCATCTACGACGATGTCCTCCAACGAAACGTTGTTCTCCTTCAGCACTCGCAGAATGGTCTCCTTCTTTTTCTCATGAGCGAGTCCGGCAATGTCATTTGACTCGATGTATTTTCTTACCGACTCGGCGCTCCAACCGTGCGCGAACGTCGGGACTTTCAGGGCTTGAAAAAGCGCATCGATGTCGAGTGAGAACTCCGCTGCTCCTGCCTGTTCTTTGCGACCGTCCTTGAATTCGTTCTGAAGTTCCGCCAAGGAAATGCTTTGAGTTCTGATTGCTTCCGGCTCAGGCACTTTGGTTGAGTCGGCACAAGTGATGAGTCCTGTGCCGGCAGCAACTTTCTTGAGGAATTCTGCAACCTTCACATGAACCTCCGCAATTCGTCAATGCGTTGTTCGACTTGTTCCGGCGACATGGTTGCGTACGCAGGAGGGAGAAAACTCGCGTCCGTACATTCCTTTACAGCGATGAGGTCCATGTACTCCAACTTTTTGGTTTGAGCATTCGGCTTTGCATGTTGGACCACTTCATTCAGGATCTGGGAAAGGGGACGCTGTGTTGGCTCCTCAAGCTCGAAGACGCGAAGCGCTCGAATGAACAATGCCTCGATTTCGTTTCCGCCAAGAACGACTCCGGCAGGAATCGAAGGAACGTCTTCCTTCTTCAGCGCAAACTTCAATTTCTTGGCAATGGAAAAAAACATCTCCTGGTATTCACTTGCCGACTGAGGAGGGAAGAGCGGCATGTGAACATCAAGTCTCCCCTGACGTTTGAGATCTACTTCAAGCAAGTCCGGGCGCGAAGTCGCGAACACCCAGATGATCCTGCCGCGATTGAGAGTGTTCGACATTTCCTTTGCCAGCATCGCGTAAACACGTCCCGACAAACCTTGGTCGCCTCCGCCTGCTTCTCGTTTTCCCGTCATCTGATCCGCCTCGTCCACAAAAACCAAAACCTGTCCGAGCGCGCGGAGGATGGCAAAAATACGCTCGAGATTCCCTTCGGTCGTCCCGACCCATTTGTCACGAAAGTTCTTGAGGACGACGCACGGAATACCAAGCTCACCAGCCCAACACTCAACAAGAAACGTCTTTCCTGTTCCGATTCTTCCTGTTATCAAATATCCCATGGGCAAGGCATGGAGCTTCGCACTTCGAATCAGCTTCGCGTCCTGACGCAGCCAGCCTTTTGCCGCTGTGTGACCCGCGACGAGATCAAGTGAATACGATGACTCAAGGAATTCCAGTAGCCCCTGACATTCATCCTCAATCATCTCCTTCTTTATCCGCTTGACGTACTGATCGGTTATGCGCTCGTTGTTATTGATCAATGTGCTGACCGCGGTGCGCGCACCAACCCGGCTCAGTCCCGTTAACCGCTTCGCGAGAACTTCAAGACTCACATCGCTCTGCTCTCGCAGTTTTGGCAGTGAAGAATTCTGCAGCCAGTCAAAGTACTCCTTCATCTCCGGTTCATTCGGAAGAGAAATTTCAACTTTTGCAGAGTGCGGGTTCTCGCCAATGAGCGGGTGAATTTCATTGAGTTTGTCCGTGATCAAAAATGTCGCGATGTTGCTGCTCAAGATCGCTGGATCGTTTGCCCAGCTCAACACCTTCACGATGTGCGAAGCAAGTTCGCCCGTGAGATTGAGGGCGTCTCCTCTCGGAACGATGAACTGCGCAAAGTCAATAATCACCGCAACCTTGTATCGAAACTCTCGCGACTCCTTGCTTTTGATTGCCTGAAGGTTGAGCGTTCGAAGAAGATACATGTCTATGAGTTCGAGCGCTTTTGCGGGCTCGCGAGTGTTTACGAGAGCCTGCCGGGACGGATCGTTCTGACTCAGAGACGCGAGCCATTCGCTCCATTCTTTATCTCCGCGGGCAGCGCGAATTCCTTTCCCTCTATCATAAGTTAGCACGGCATCATACGCCTCCAACATTACATCTTGGAGAAAACGCTTCAACGGAAGAAAAGACGTTGCCCCCGTCGTATCGGTGTACGGGACAACGTCGAACGTGTTGCCATAGAGGATGAACTGCGCAATGGACCCTGAACGAAATTGCTGGCTGAGTTTCTGCGCCCATTGCGGAAGAAGAGAAGGCATGTGATCATCTGGTATTGTTAGGTGGATTCCTTGAGCAGCGAAGAATTTTGCCCCACGATTTGGGGCGGCTCTTCGACGACATCTTGTACGGCGCCGAAGAGACTCTGTTGCTCTTTGATCCACTCGGTGGTCTCACCGAGGCTCGACGTGACATCGTCAATGCGCACAGCGATTGCCTGAGAATCTTTGCTGACTGCCGCCTGCTCGCGCAGCAATTCAATTTGCTGCTCGATGCGGTCAAGTTCAGCGTCTATATACTTCAACTTTGAGTCCGCTTCGCTCACAACAGCCAATCGCTGTTTGAGGATGTCGCGCTGGCTTTCGAGCGACTTCTTCAGCTCCGGCGCAAGCGTGTCGTTTTGAATTCGTGATTCAAGTTGTTGCATCTCCTTCTCGATGCGGGAGCGGAACTCCGGCGTGAAGCTTCCCTCTTGCATCATGCGCAGGATTCCCCCTTTGGTCATGAGAAGCTGAAGAAAAATCCAGGCAAAGCGATTGAGACTTTTGCTGTGATGTTCGACTATGCTCTGGGAGATATTGAGTTGATTTGTGTAGAAATCCATGATGGCGCGGCATCGCTCCTGCAATGCTTCAAATCGTTTGCGCGCATCCGGCAAAAGCTTGGCGATGAGCGTCGAAAGCTGAACCTGTTTGCTTTGGTTCTCCCGTGAAAGTTGTTGTCCGAGCACGAGTCGCTGAAAACGCGGATTGGTGCTCAGCCCGAACAAGTACGCGACCTCCAACCCTGCACCGATCAGGAGAAAGCCCGGGTTCACGAGAACCCCAAGCAATGCAAACACGCCAATGCCAATCCAGTTCGGACTAACGAACATTCCCTTCGGTTTGGCGCGAAAGGCTGAAGTGATATACTCTGGAAGGCCAGGGGATTTTGACATCGTTTATGGGAGGAGGCTTGTGCTGCAAAAAGTATCTAAAAACGAGGTGAGAATCAAAAACGGAATTGAGTGTGAATCGCGCCAGCTATTAGTGATTTCACACCTCCGGCGGTTTCATCCCATAGTTTCCCCACTCATCCCGCGTCGGACCGTACACGCCGGGCACTGCGAGCCCGAGTTGTCGCATCAGCACGATCATCTGCGCGCGATGGTGGATCTCATGTTTGATGAATCCTTCTAGCGAGGAACCGCGTTTCCATTTCTCGCCATACATATCGTCCACCACTTCGAGAGTTTCGTCTTTCCAGTTCTTCTTCACTTCTTCAAGAAGGGAGATTGCCGCGTCGCTGTAGCCTTTAAGAATTTCTTTCGCGGTCGCCGGAATCGGGTCGTGCTCCTTCGGTCCCGCGAGAGTCAATCCCAGCTTTCCCATCATCTCCGGAATTGTCGTCGTAATGTGCCACGCAAGCCTGCCCAGCGTGCGGACATCGGGGTGGACGACTTTGTGCAACGCATCGGTTGTTACGTGCTTGAACACTTTTTGCGTTGACTCGATCTCAGCCGAGTACGAATGTTCAAAATCGGAAATTGTTCTTATCATGAATGTTCCTTGTTGTATTTCAACATTTGATTATTTCAACATTGCATCATTTGTTTTGTCTATAGCCTCGCACTGTGAGTTGGGAGGCGGCGAATATTGCGAGCAGTTCGTTCCCTTCTTTCATGAGGAGTGAGAGTTTTTCCTTTTTGACTATTTCCGCTTCGACGAGCAGTTCCATCCAAAACACCGCTTCATCCGCTTCCTCTACGACGATGCCAATCTTCGATGTGAAATCTGCTTTGCTTCTCGCCCTGCATACTGCGCGGTAGTTTGCTGCAACAGATGTCCCCGCTCTAAACAACTGCTTCCCGATGATACGGGCTTCTTCAGCTTTTGGCAGAGCTTGGAATAACTTGATGATTCGCAAGCTAAACTTCTTCGTTCGAGCCTTCATTGCTTCGGTCATCTTTCGGTCTGTCATATGATTATCCTTTCATTGGAGAACTGGTGAATTTACAAAACCGTTTATTCCCCCTAATCAATCAACGTTGACCTGATGAAATGATAAATGAATAAATCCAATGGTGCAATGATGAAATGTTGCAATGGTGAAATCTCACTTGTTCCAGTCAATGAACAATTTGCGCGATGCCGGTTGGCACGCCGGGCAAAAGAACACATCAAAGCCTCGAACTCCTTCACGGCGAACGGTCGTGCCGCATCGTGGGCACGGCTCGCCTTTGCGATTGCGGACTTTCATGTGCTCGCGCACCTTCACGTGAATCGGCTGCGCGGCGGCTTCAACTTTTTCAATTCCCCATTTCATCACAGAAATTATCGAGTGATAGAGTTGTTCGATTTCTTTTTCAGATAGTCTCGCGACGAATGTCTTCGGATGAATGTGTGCGTCGAACTGAATTTCGTCTGCATAAGCATTACCGATGGACGAAAAAATCGTGTGGTCGTTGATGAAGACGCGGACTTGTTTGCGAGAGTGCTTGACAGCTAAATCTCTAAAGACCTGAACCGTGAACCCTGAACCACTGATGTCAACGCCTTGCTCCCGGTACTTCGGAATGCCTACGTAGTCTCCGTACGTGACGAGATACGCCTTCGCCCTCTTCTGCTCATCGCAAAGGTTGAGTTTTGAACCATTATCAAGCGTGAGTGAAAAGCAGAGATGACCTTCAACTCTGTCTCTCGGTCGTTGATGCTGAAGTTTTCCCGCAAGCATCAAATTGGTAATGAGATCGAGATTTCCGGAAATCTCGAATCGAAGGAAGGGCCCATGAAGTTCACATGCGTTGATTCGTTTGTTCAGCACTGCTTCCTCGAACGGTTGTTCAAGCGCCACACGCAGAACAATCGAATGCTTGACTTCGGCTGCAACAATCGTCCTGGAGCAGACTTCTTTGCGCAGATATTTCTGAATGTAGAGAAGATCGGGGAGTTCGGGCATAGTGGTATTGCATCATTCCATCATTTGAACATTGCACCATTTAAGGAATATATCCTCTCCATGCAATTAAGAACAATGTTGCACTGTTGCAATGGTCCAATGATGCAATAGCAGAGGCACTCAGAACCCGGACGGATTTTCAATATCCATCTCGGTCTTGCGCAGGATGTTCGCATAGATAACGGTGTTTCGTTTTTCAGGGATCTGAATTGCCCAGTCGCCGAGGTTGTTGCGAACAACGGAGCCGAAGAGTTTGCGGAGCCGAAGCTCCGTAAATTTTTCCCAAAATATCCAACCGAAGTACGCGAAGCCGTCGTCAAGATAAAACGCGGGCACCCGCTCGCCGGGCAGTACTTCAACTTTGCCGACTGTCGTTGGGCTGTAACCGTGTCTTTCCAACGCGTCGATGAATTCTAACGAAACGTCGCGGCTGTTCCAAGCAAGTTCGTGCTTCGCACGCTTTACGATCTTACCTTCAATAATGTCGGCAAGAACCTCGTGGAGCTGATGAGATCTTTGCATTCTCGAATCTATTGGCGATGTGAGAGAAAATAGAAAAGAGGAGGGCAACAAGAAAGGAAAAAACAAAAAAAAACAGCAGCCAACGCCAAGGAGGGGTGAAGAGTCAATCTGTCTCGCATGGAATGTGCGTGCCGAGAGATATTTCTTGCGGTGAGATATTCGCTCGATAGACTATCACCTCGACCCCTTTCTGTTGTGCGTCCTTGAACAGTCTCCAGAATTGAGGATCGATATCGTGTGCTGGCGAGAGGCTCTCGCAGTCGCCACGCTGTACAACAAAGAACGCAACCGCTCGGTGTCCCTGCTGAGCGACCTCTGCAAGCTCGAGTAAGCCTTTACGAGAGCGGGCATTCGGTGTTTCGGGGAATTTCGCCACTCCTTGCTCGGCCCAGGCAACGTGGTGAACGTTGATGAAGACATTCTGCTCGACGCCATGCAGCATGATGTCTACCTTGCGACGGTGGCCGTATTCAACGTCCATCGTCATTTCGGTGAAACGGGAGAGAGAAGGGACTGATCGTGCAGCAATGGCTTCTACAACAATCTTGCGCGGGATGCTCACATTGACGCCGACCCACGTCTGGTTCATACGAATCAATTCCCACGTGTACTTGTTGCGCCGGCGCTCGTCGTTGTTTTCCGAAAGCAGAACGCGCTGGCCCGGTTTCGAGCAACCAACCATCGTTCCTGCGTTTGGGCAATGCGCCGTAACGGTTGACCCGCTTTTAAGCTCGACATCTACCAGGAAACGGCGGTAGCGTCTGACGAGCTTCCCCGTAATGAGGGTCGTCGGAAACTTCATGGAGCAGAATTCGCGCGTTAAATTCGTGAAACCGAAATGAGATTTGTAGAAACAATGTAGCGGGGAATCTGACGATGGGGGTTATCTTGCGTCACATTCCGATGCAGAGAAGAGAGAGATAAATTCTACCGCTGTTTCGCAAGAGGATGGGTGACGGACGAAAACCGACTCTGATTTCTTTCCTTCTAGGTACTCTCATATCTCAAAACTTAGACAAATGCAACAAGTTTTCGTGACGCAATTCAGGCCGCTGCAGCAAAATGTGATTGCTGAAAGACACGGTCAAATTCCTTATTGAGTTG
>JANNUB010000126.1:0-10437 GCA_031394795.1 Ignavibacteriota bacterium
GCTTGCCGCTGTTTTGATTACTGAATAAGCTGCGGTCAATCCGGGTGTAAACCCTACACGTTTAACTGCCCTGATACCCGTTAAATCATTTTCAATAAGTGATGTGCCTCCGACTGAACCGCTATCGAACAAATCGAACTAACACGATACAGAATATCTTCGACCGGCGCTGCATTTCCTGCCACGGTGGGGTGACACCAGCAGGCGGATTAACTCTTCAAACAGTGGCGGCGGATCTGACGCCGCCTCCTAATTCAGGCGCAAACCTGACGACGACAGTCTATGAAACGCTTACACGCAACGGCCGCTACCGCACTGCGACAAACCAGCAGATGGGGTATGTGGACCAAAACACCGGCGCGCGTCGCAGCCCGCTCATGTGGGTGATGCACGGGCGGCAGTTGGATGATGCAAGCAACCGGGAGTACCGCGCGCTCAGCTACGACCACACACAGATATGGACGCGGGATCAATTTAATCGCATCGATCCATTCATGACGCAGAACCGGGATCTGCTGACAATGATCGAGTGGATTGATATTGGCGCGCAGTTTTCAAATACCATCGGGCGATAGGAGGGTGAATGCGAATCACACAATTAATTGCACTGGCTTTGCTCATGTATTTCTTTGCAGGATGTTCAGGGGTGAGAGCATACCAGAAGGGGAACCTCGGCGATCCGATCATGGAACGGAATGAAACCGGCGTATTTCAGAAACAGACCCTGGAACAAAAATTCTTTTCGACGCGTGAAGGTAGCACCGGAGGCACCAACGGTATCGGCGGTGGCTGCGGCTGTGCCAAGTAACATTAACGGAACGAGAGCATGCGACAATTTATCAAGCCAATATCATTCTGCACTTTGCTCGTGTTTGTGCCGGGGTATGTGCTCGCTGGACCGGGAGGCGATCAACTGGGGTTTACGACGTACTACTTTTCCGACAGCGGCGAGAACAGTGTCATCACAACGTCGTTCAGTCTTGCGAAGAAATTGTTGGAGAAGACCGTGTTGATGTTCGACATCGAGCTTGATCATGTGACTGTTCCGGCCGTCACCGCGGTGACTGGCGCGACGCGACCACAGCGGCGTAAGAACGAACCGTTCGAGAAGAACCGCGGGCAGATCATCGTCGGGCTGCAGCAAGGGCTTGGGGATGGAGCGTTGCTGAGTGGCAGCTATTATCGCAGTCAGGAGCTGGATTATCTCTCGAATTCCTTCGTCGGCGCATTCACGCAGGAAATGAACGATAAGAACACAACGCTCTCTCTGCGCGGGCAGATTTCCTCCGATTGGGTTGGAGAGGTACTGGAAAACGGCGACATCCCTCGTTTGCGAAAGAGATCGTACAACGGTTCCATATCACTTGCGCAAGTATTGTCCGCAAATACCGTGTATGATATCGGCTATGATCTTGTGATGCACAAAGGATTTCTGAGCGACCCATATCGCCAGCTGAGAGTGTTCGATGCGGCGGGGGCATACACGCTCGCAGATGAGCTTCATCCCGAATCGCGGACGCGGCATGCGGCAGCGACGAAGCTCAGTCAGTTCATTCCGCCGATCAAAGCATCCATCATAGGCAGCTACCGGTACTATTTCGATTCGTGGAAAGTGAAGTCGCATACGGCGGAGCTGAAATTCAACAAATATGTCTTGAACGATCTCGTATTCGGAGTGAACTATCGTTACTACACGCAAAGCGGCGCCTACTTTTATTCCGATCGTTACGTGGGCGCGCAATTCACGACAACGGGCCTGCGCACGGCGGACTACAAGCTCAAGCCGTTCTCATCGAACAATTTCGGCTTGACGTTGACATATTTACTGCGAGGGCTTGCGAAGTCGAATCCCGATCTTGAATTTCTCCAGGATTCTGCCGTTGAGCTGGTGTATTTCCGATATTTCAACGATTTGGATTTCTCTGCAAACATTCTGCAAATGAGTATCAAATTCTCAATCTAACATCGGGGAGAAGGATCATGAAGATGAACATAGTGTGTGCGGTGCTGGTGGGTTCAGTGATGTCGCTGCGTGCGGGCGAATCTCGTTCGCCGGAGCAGTTGGGTGCACACTGGGCGCGTGTTTCCGATGAGGCGAAGGTGCAGCTTCTTATTGATGGGCTGCGTTCCATAGGCCGAAGGGACTCTCGACAAGTCGAGTCGGCGACCTTCGGAGGTGGTGGAACGGAAGGGGTGGTGATGAGGAAACACGCGTCCGCAATTTTTCGAACGAGCCTGCCCGTTTCGCAGCGAGGCGAGCCGGAAGCGCTCGTTACGTCGCCCAAGCGCGGTGGGATGCATCGGGCGATGTCTTCTACTGGAAACGCTGAGCCTTACACGGTGCATGTGCAAGGCCAAGCGGCTTCAGTAGAGTTTGCGTCGGGCGAACGCCTGCTCATGGAAAAATATGACGGCGTGTGGAACGTGACAGGCGGTTCGCTCCCGACGAACTTTGCGTCCGGTTCTGAGAACCTCGGTTCTGAGAACCTCGGTTCTAAGAACCTCGCAGGCATGTCGCCATTGACGGGCGCCGTTTCTGTCGGCGAGTCGTTTATTAGGCAAGCCGTGAGCGTGGAACATAGTATCGCGCGTCTCACGAAAAGTGTAACGCTCTCAAAGATTCGTCGGCAGATGCTCGGCGCCGCGGGAAAAACTGCATCGTACTACAGCGTGTTCTACCGGCGCGGCCTGGGCGCTCCGCAAGCGACGTATGTGCAGTTCATTCTCGACGAGGATTGGAACCGCATTGTCTATGGGAATATGGATAAGTGGATAAAAACTTTCAGCGTGCAGGCGCCTTCCGCCATTGCGGTTGATGCAGATGGGAATGTTTTCGTGGGGGAGCCTGCGAAGTCCCGCGTGCTCGTGCTTAAGCTTATGGGAGCAGCGCTTCAATTCGATCACAGCATCAATAACATTACAAACCCGACTGATCTCGCCATCAATGATAACGGTACGCCGTTCAACACGAGCGACGACGTTCTGTACGTTGCCGATGCGTCGGAGAATAAGATTTTCAAATACACTGCCGGCAGCGCGGCCAATACGCTTGTCGCGACGTTCGATGGCTTCGATTCGCCAACGGGTGTTGCCGTCGGAAGATGGGACGGCGTCAACAATCGGGTGTTGTATGTGGTTGACAAGATCGCAAAGCGCGTGCGCGTGTTTGAAGATGAGGGATCGTCGCTTTCTCTTCATGCGGAATTTCGGGGAGAGTACTCTCAGTACTTCACCTCCATCAAGACCGATCATTTCGGGAACGTCTATCTTGTTGATAACGTAAGCTCAAGAGTGCTGAAGCTCTCGCCATCGCTTGAGATGCTCGATGAACATGGCGGAAGAGAAACATTTTCTGCGCTCGGGAGCATTGACATTCCCTTTGCACGGATTGAGATTGATGGCGCGAGGCAATGGGTCGGCTTCGATCAGTTGTTGGCGATAGAGCGCTGGGACGATGGCTCCGGCGTGCAGCGCCGCGCCCTCGGCTTGAAGCTCAAGAACATCGGTTTTCGCGCTGACGCCGATATCAGCATGGTGAACAATACATTCGTCCTCACCGATGTCGGCAAGGTAGGAACAAGAATTTATGACGAAAGAAACAGGCTCGTCCGCACCTTGAGTCCATTGTGGATGATCGCGGGGGCGAAGAACCTGCTTTGGGACAGACGGAGCGACGAGGGCACGCAGGTTCCTGCAGGGACGTACTGCTATGAACTCAGGGCTGCGTCGGCATACAGCGGCGAGTCCGGTGAGGTCGAGCCTGTTATTTCTAACACCCGCTTCTATCTGCCGATGTACTATGCGGAAGATTGCGGCAGTGCAAACCGCGTGAACGATGCGCATCTTGTTCGGGGAAGCGTTGTTCGCTGGGGTAGTTCTCCCTCGCAAACAGCGAATGAAGATGAATCGTCGGTGCAGTACCGTTTCACCGGTTTGAATCCGGCGAGTAGTTATGAAGTCGCTGCGGAGTTCGCAGCGCACGACGCTCTGCATCGGCTTCAAGCGTTGACCGCGAACGGTAAACATTTGCTCGAACCTCAGCGCGTGACGAACGAACCGCTGAACACCGGTTTCCTCGCGATTCCAAAAGAGTGCTACGCGAATGGCGAAGTAACGATTGACGTGAACAAATTAGGCGAAGGCTCCGCGATCGTTACGCAGCTCTGGATCAAAGAAGTCGGCGTCGGGTTCAATCCTCAGCCGATTGCGACCATCCCGACGAAATATTCGTTGCAGCAAAATTATCCCAACCCGTTCAACCCTTCAACGACGATTCGGTACGCGATTCCCGACGACGGACTCGTGACGCTGAAGGTCTATAACATCGCGGGGCAGGAAGTCGCGACGTTGGTGAATGAGCAAAAGAAGGCGGGGAAATATGAAATCGTTTTTGACGCGAAGAGCGCGCTTGGAAGCTCGCTTGCGTCCGGCGTGTATTTGTACCGGGTGAAGGCGGGGAATTTCTCGGAGGCGAAAAAGATGGTCCTTTTGAAATGAGGACAGCCAATTGTAAATGAGGGGGAAGAGCAATGAACTCAATAGCGCCCGCCTGCGTCCCGACAAGAAGCGTCGGGACTTCGGCGGACAGGCATGTGCAATGGTCATCGTCCGTGTTGTGCCCGCATCATCACGAAGCGGCGAGCGTACGGTTCGATGCAGCGACGGAAGGAAGTTTTCCGAACATCCTTCTCGCATGCTGCTGCCGCGACTTCGGCGACACCGTCGCGAAAAAACTGAAGAGCATGATAAAAGCCACTGTTCATACAATCACACGGCGCCAGTCCGACTAATTAACCAAAAAGCACAATTGGCAACTGTCGTTGTATGTGGTGGCTCGTGGGGCGACCATTTGGTCGCCCTATAAAATCGGCAAAAGTTCTCACACGTGCTGCTATTCCGTAATGCGCGGCAGATTGTGAGTTGTAATTTATTGTTCATTCTCAAATTGTGAACGCGATGGAGTCTGGCGGGGAGCCGGCGCTTCATCGCGTTCCTTGTTTACGATCCAAACATTAAAAGGAGAGACGCCATGTTCACGAACTATCGAAAGCTATTGTGTACACTCGCCGCTGTCGGACTTTTTGCCTCGACATCGTTGGCTGGGGATTTTTCAGGTTCATTCCTTACGGGATACAACGGTGGTTTGGGGTTTAGGGTGGGAGGGATGGCATCCAACTTCGCTTCGGGATTCCCGCTTGCGCTTGAGCTCTCGTTCGGTTACACCCGCCTCGATCCGGGAAGTCCGGAAAAGGCGCGCAAAATATTCATTAACGACGCGACGGATGGCACACCGGAAAAGCTCGGCTATGCATGGGATGTGCAGTTGGATTTTCTTCACCGCGTAAAGCTTTTGGAACTGCGAGACGCGTTCGTGTATGTCGGCGTGCGGCGATCAATGTTCACGGCAAATTTCAAATTTGTCGGCGGCAATGAATTCTTCGACATTCAAACCGATCAATGGGGAGTTGGCGCGGGTCTCAAGGCGTCTTTTCCTATGGCGAGCCGTCTTGGGTTCCTGATGACGCTGGGAGTCGAGCACCACTTTGCGAGCGCGCTCTATGGCCACGATACAACGTACGGATCCGATGGCGAGACCATTAGCGGGCGGAACGACTATACGTATGGCGACGCAGATGCTGCAATCAACCAGCCGACGTTCAACTTCGTTGGCATGCTGGGGTTACGTTTTGGATTCTGATTCGCCCTACAGTTTTTTATAGAGGCGCCTCTCGCGGGAGCGCCTTCTTCGCCTGTTTTGATCGCGCGTGCACGAGAAATGTCTGCGATTCAAACGAGGTTTCGCTCGACGAGCCGCCTTCGGTCGAAGACTCGCTGTGGAGAGCGAGCCTCGCCTGTGGCGGGTCGGCGATGACCCGACCCGTCGGCCGCTGACTCTCTACGAGACCGCCCGCCTGCCGGACGGGCAGGTAGGTCGCCTCGTCGAGAAGTCCTCGACCATTCGTTGGCCGTTCGTACGTGCTGTTCGCGTCAAGTGCTCGTGCGCCGACATTGTCTTTCAAACCAACGTCGAGAGTTTCGCGTTTGATGAGCTCCATCCAGACTCTATCCTCGACCGGAAACATCAACTCAACGCGTCTGTCCAGATTTCGACCCATCAGGTCGGCGCTGCTGCAATAGAGTTCCGGCTTACCGTTGTTCGCAAACCAAAACACTCGACTGTGTTCCAAAAATCTTCCGACGATGCTGCGCACGCGGATATTTTCGCTCACGCCCTTCACACCCGGACGCAAGCAACAAATGCCGCGCACAATGAGATCCACATGCACGCCGGCATTTGATGCCTCGTACAGCGTTTCAATCATTTTCGTATCGGTCAGCGCGTTCATTTTGAATTGCAGATGCGCGGGCTTGCCGGCTTGAGCGTTCGCAATTTCACGGTGAATCAACTCCATGAGTCGTGAGCGAAGATTGAGCGGCGCGACGATCAGCTTCTTGTATGAGTCCTTCTGCGAAAAGCCGGTGAGGAAATTGAACACCTCCGATGCGTCGCTCGCAATGTCTTCCTTGCAAGTGAAGTAGCTGATATCGGTGTAAATGCGCGCCGTGTCGGGATTGTAATTTCCCGTACCAAGATGAACGTAACGCCGTAAACGGTCCCCTTCTTTTCGGACGACCAGACAAAGTTTCGCATGCGTCTTCAATCCGACAAGTCCGTACACGACGTGAATCCCTGCGCGCTCAAGCTGCTTTGCCCAAATGATGTTGTTCTCCTCGTCGAATCGGGCTTTCAGCTCGACAAGCACGGCGACTTGCTTGCCGCTTTCCGCCGCCTGAATGAGCAGCGGCACGAGCGGCGATTCTTTGCCGATGCGATACAGTGTTTGTTTGATCGCAAGAACGTTCGGGTCGTTTGCTGCCGCTTTGATAAACTGAACAACCGGCACGAACGAATCGTACGGATGATGCAGCACAACGTCGCCGCGCTTGATAATGGTGAAGATGTCTTCGGTTTCATCGTCAATCGCAAGCAGCGACGGATGATGCGGAGTGTCTTTCAAGTCGGGACGGGGAAGTTTGAGCAGCGACATCAGATGCGCGAAGCCTAACGGCGGCTTGCAGTGATACACGTCGTCCTGCGTGATCTCTAGATTTTCCGCAAGCACATCAATGATTCGCTGCGGCATCGTGTCTTCCACTTTCAATCGCACGACCGATCCGAACCGCCGCAGCTTGATGGATTCTTCAATCGAATGAATCAAATCCTCGGCTTCGTCTTCTTGAATCTCAATGTCGGCGTTGCGCGTCACATGGAACGCGTAGGAATCCTTCATCGTCATGCCGGGGAAGAGCATGCCGATGTTTTCTTTGATCAAGTCTTCAAGCCAAACGAAACGAAACGAGTGTCGTGCATCTCCGAAGGTCGAAGACTCGTCGAAGACCCGACCCGTTGGGACTCGTTGAGAGTCCATTCGGACGTCGGCGGGAATCGGAACGAGGCGCGGCAGCACGTCCGGTACTTTCACTCGGCCGAACCGTTCTTCGCCTTTCGGGCTGACGACGACCACGGCGAGACTCAAGCTCAAATTCGAAATGTACGGGAACGGATGGCCGGGGTCGAACGCGAGCGGCGTGAGCACTGGAAAAATTTCTCTCGCGAAATAGTCGGCGAGTTTTTTTCGCTCGTCGTTCGTCGCTTGACTAATTTTGAGAAGATCAATTCCGGCGGCACCGAGCTTCGGATGCAAGTCGTTCCAGAATGCGTTCGACTCGTCCTTCAGCATCTTTTGCGTACGACGATGAATCGCCTGCAGTTGCTCGACGGGCACTTTGCCGTCAGGTGAATACTCAACGACGTCGGCGAGAATTTGCTCTTTGATTGCCGCGACGCGAATCATGAAAAACTCATCAAGATTGGAGCTGGTAATGGCGAGGAATTTTGCGCGTTCCAGTAACGGATGCCATTCATTCTGTGCCTCTTCCAGCACGCGCTGGTTGAATTCGAGCCAGCTCAATTCGCGATTGATGTACAACGACGGGTCGAGTGATGTTTGCCCGTGCAAGCCTTTGTCGGCGGGAGGCGCGGGCTTCTTTCGGCGCGGTTTTGTTGTTCTCGCATTCCGTTTTGCTCCCGATTGCAGCCTCGCAACGTTATCGTTCTTCTTGAGGCTCTGTTCAATCGGGGCAGTGAGCTTCTCGGATTTATGTTCGTCTCGTGGTTCAAGCATCAGTATAACTTAACTCTTCTTTCGTGTGAAAGGCAAGTGATGAGTCTGCGAAGAATTTCGGCGGTCAGAATTTCTCTCGTGCAGAAAGTTTTTCCCTTAGGTCAAGGGGTTTGTGTCTTTTTCACGCGAAAAAACAAATCGTGGTGAAGGTATCGGCGTTGCATGACGATAACAGATATAGATAATCACAATCAGGAAGAACCCATGAGCAGAATTCAATTCAATGTCGTGATTGCGGTAGCGGCTCTTTCGTACGCAGCAACCATGTATGGGGCGGGAAAAATGTTCAATGCCGGGTATTATGCGAGTGGAGCGCCCATACCGCATGCGCTCATGGGCGATAGCGCCCAACTCGAGTGGTCGTCCATCTACTCATCGCGACTGCTTGCGGGGGCGAGCAAAGCGAGTTGTGTCGCCACGGATTCGCTCGGCAATGTGTATGTCGCTGGAAGCATTGACAACGCGGAGACGTCGCGTGACATTGTTCTGTATAAATATAATTCGGCTGGTGTGAAGCAATGGAGCGCGTACTACGATGGTCCCGCACACGGCTTCGATTCCCCGATTGCGATGGCACTGGACGGGGACGGCAACGCGTGCCTTACCGCGATGAGCTTAGGCGACGAAACGGACTACGATATTGCAACAATGAAGTTCAACTCGAAGGGGCGACGGCTTTGGGTGAGGCGGTATGATGGAACCGCGCGCAAAAATGATATTCCAGTCCAGCTTGTAGTGGACGAGTCAGGAAATGTTTTCGTCACGGGAAAAGCCGCGTATTCATTGACCGACAATGGCGATATCGTAACAATAAAATACGATCCCGATGGAAACGAGTCGTGGGTGCGACGGATCGATCTCAGAGGATACGAGAAGCCGGCAGGGATTGCGCTTGACGGGATGGGGAACTTGTACGTTGCCGGTTTGTCGAACCATAGTACTTGGCCTTTGGTGCAGGAGTGGGTGTTTGCAAAATATGATCAGAGTGGTGTTCAACTCTGGTTGAAGACGTTGCAAGCCGACAGTGGAAAAATGGTGGGCGAAATTCGCGGGATGGCGATAACTCGTCATAGCGAGCTACTTATATCCGGATCAATTGGCAGACGGAACAGCTGGGGCTGGAATCCAGTGGACTCGATTGTCGTTTTGCAGTTATCTCAAAAAGGCGTGCGATGGAGTGCCGGGTTTTCTGTTCCCGACAGGCCGTACTGGACGTCCATGAACGAGGCTGGTGCAATCGCAATAGACGATAGTGACAATCTGTTTGTCACCCGCTCCATAAGTGATCCAAAAGTCACGCGAATCAACACTCTGATTACGAAATATGATTCTGTCCGAAACGAGGTGTGGACTCAGGTGGTTGTTTCCGAGCCGCGCAAGGGGACTCGGCCCCACTCGATTATTGTTGACCGCGCCGGGAGCGTGTACATTGCAACGATCCATTATAGAGGCTACAATGGTGGTGGTTACTCCGACTCCGTCATGACTTTCAGAATCGATCCGGCAGGCAATATAGCGCAACTGGCGAGCTGTTTTGTATCCGACATGCAAGATCGGCTATCCACGTTTCCAGTTGTGTCGCTCGACGAGCAAGCGAACCTCTACATTGCCGGCACAACCTACTCGCAAAATACCGGATTCCTTCGTGCAAAAAAATATTCTTCAAACGGAACGGAGATATGGAGCGCAAGCGAGGGCAATGGCGTCCTCGCGGAGGATGTTGCCGTTGATATGGAGATTGATGACAACGGCAACGTGTATGTCGTAGGAGAAAGCAAGGGAGCGGACAGAACGTTTGATATCATCACGCTCAAGTTCAATTCTTCAGGAATGCAAGAATGGAGTCGTCGCTTCAGTCTGTCGGGGCAAAACAATGAACTTCCTAAAGCGATGGAAATCGACCGAATGGGAAATGTCTACGTAGTCGGTACAATCGGAAGACAATACGTAGGGGGTCCCGGAAGCGATTCGATTGTCACCCTTAAGTACGACGCTCACGGTTCTCTCCAATGGGTTTCAACATACAATCCGTCCCCCCAGTCTAATGATTTCGTGTACGATGTGAAACTCGACTATTCCGGAAACGTCTTTTTGGTTGGTGTTGGCGGGAGTAGCCCACGCGAACGATTTCTTCTGAAGTGCAGCAACGATGGTACGAGGCAGTGGGTCAGGCGACGAGGTGGAGTTTCACCGTGTTGGAATATCGGAGGCACGCTTACGATAGATAATGTTGGAAATGTGTACGAGCTCG
>JANNUB010000127.1:0-21024 GCA_031394795.1 Ignavibacteriota bacterium
ATCCTGCGCCAACATTGTTGTGTACTGTAAATAGAGACGAAGAAAAGTTGTATGTGTCGGCGCCCTACGCTGTCGCGGTCTCGAACGGAAAGAACGTTACCGCCGATCCGCCTCGTACGCAGTTGTGGTGTTTGCTTTACGCGCAGGTGAAACAGGCTGATAAAGCCACAAACCGGAATATCCTCCTTGACGACCGTCCGTTGGACTCGCGGGTTCAAATCAAGGATCAGGCAGATGTCAGTTCATTTTTCGGTTCTGCCAAGGCAGAACCCTCGGTTTGGAAAAGTATTACGATAAAAGACATTGCAGACGTACCGAACTATGCTCCCTTCTATAAACTAAGAACGCTCGAAAACGAGAATAAGGATGCCACAAAGTGTGGCGTGGTTGTGTGGAGTAATGATGAAGTCAGTCGGTTGTTGCGTGAGATCGGTCTGCCTGAAGACTCCCCTCTAAGCGTGCTTGTAGTGGAGTTTCTTCCACAGATCACGAATGCTTTCGAACACAGGACCCAAAATATTTATGGCGTTACCGCAGCGTTTGTGCCAAACATCCAAGGTCGCCAATCGGTACGAGAGACTGCAAGCCCACTCAGCGAAGAGTTGGGACATCACAGAATCCTGCGGACCTCGCCGCTGACAGAGGTTCCATTCGTCTGCTGCACAAGTTGTTGATGAATGAGGGGGAACGAAGTGGCGAGATTTATGGAAGAGCCGGGCTGATATTCGCAAGCCATAACATTTCTTATCGTGGCTTTCAGTCTCGTACTGTCGCTTCTCATTCCATTCGTCGGTGCGACGAGTGGGACGCTCTTTGCACAAACCGGTCCTCTCACTTCCTACCTCGTCGGCACATTTGATCTCAACGAAGGAGCAAGAACTCTGATTCACATTATCAACCCAACCCGCAAAGGCCTTTGGGTGAAAGTAGGTTTCTTCAAGGTTAACGGAGACCCATTGAGGTGCCGTGCAGACACGCTGAATGCAAACGGTGTATTGGTACTCAATGTCGACGCGCATAACACCCTCGGGCAAAAGTTCGGCGTTGTGAAGGTCGTTGCATTCAGGTCAAGATTTGGTCCACCGGAAATTGGCATTGTCGCGAACGCGCGGTACATCAAGGGGAGTGGAATTTCAGAAACCCAGTTGCATCCGATTCCTTACGATATTCTCAAGGACGATCTTATTCGCTTTAAGTTGGCGTGTCCGTAGTTTGTGCAGCAGTGGTTTTCTCGTTTCCCTCGGCTGTCGCTGCAAAAAAAGAAGTACAGTAGGGACAAATGATATTCCCGTGTTCACATGATGTTCACAGCGACGCACGCTACGTTACATTGTGCTGAAATCTTTTTGAAAGGAAGAATGATTATGCAAAGAAACTCCATCGCTGCAGCACTGAGAATCAGTATGTGTGCGTTTGCGCTAAACTCTCTCGTTGGCTCTCCCGCCTTTAGTCAGCTCACCTCCTGTTGCGAAGTGCAAACCCCTCCGTTCGAATTCGACGAGCCGCGCTTTTCATTACCCGCTGAACTGAGCGGCGGATTCGCGTTGCAGCCAGGAGCAACAACTCCGTTCAGGTGGTCGGCTCGCGTTCTTCCTACATGGCCAATTGGTCAGGGACTGTTTCGCGTGGGGGTCGGCGGAAGCGCAACGTTCTTCAATCCAAAATGGGAAGCGCGTGCGACTGCGCGGGTTTCCTTCAACTTGAGAAATATTCTGAGCGCTGCACTGGTGGGAACGCGAATTGGAATCTTCTGGCTTTCGCTTGATGGATCGTACGGCAAAGTCAGCGGCGGCAGTGCGGGTCTTTCGTTACAGTATGACTTTGGTCCCCGCAATATTCAGATCGGCGCCAGCATAACCAACAATTTTGGATCGAGTACATCGTTCGAATCAAGTGTGGGAAGCGATATTCTTGCGTGGTCCTACGAGCGGAGAATGCCCGTTCCATACTCCTCGACAGACTACTATGATCGTGTTGAGTACACTGCCACGGATGAAATGCTTTCTCGCTCGTCTGTTGTAACTGCATACAAAGAACTTGCGGCTGAAATTGCGAAGCGAGACTTCAAGTCATGCGGAGAACTGAAGGACTCGCTTTCAAAACGAGGCAAACGTGAACTCTCAAATAGCATTGAACCGATTCTCGCAAGAGCTCGCCGCCCGGTTACTACCGACTGCAAGTTCGTTCTTCCGACTACGATCGACAAGCAAGAAGAGCTTTCACATCTCTTGAAGGGATGGAACGAAGCAGCAAACTTTCCGTATCGGGTACTCGCGAAAGAGGCTTGCAAACAAGCGGTGTATTATCGCGATGGTCTTAACCGAATTGACACTCTGCCCGAATGGAGGTCATTGCGATCTCTTTCTGAGCTCAAACGGCTTCTTGCTTCCCACAATCTTGATGCAAACCGAATTGACAGCAGTGTTATCATTTCAAAAAGAATAGTGCAACGCGATGGAGGTGTAGAGTTTTTCGGCGTCCCTGATGACGAACGCAACCAAGTTGACGCCATCCGAGAGGGGTTTTGCAAAGCCGTAAAACAGTGGAAAGGAATGCTGCCCGGAACGATTGCTGAATCGAGCGGTGAGCCTCTGCCCCAAAGCACTGCAAGCGACACGGGAAAAACTGCTTTGGTAATAAGCGGCGGCGGCTCGAAAGGTGCATTCGCTGTTGGCGCGATCGAACATCTCGTTGTGGATAAAGGCATTCGATTCGACATGGTCTGTGGAACAAGCACAGGTGCGCTCATCGCTCCGTTCATCGCCGCCCACCAACTTGGTATGAAACGGATGGTTCATACGCTGCAGGATATGTACACGAGTTTCTCAACAGAGCAACTTACGGGGGCGAGAAATGCCCGCGAACTGTTGCGCGAATCGAGTGTATTCTCAAATGATGGACTGCAAAAAAGGATGTTGGAGATTTATACGAGCGACCTCGTCGATACGTTGATCAATTCGGCTAGGGTTACCATGGTTGTTGTAACGGTGAACTTAAACTCAGGAGAGACAAAGTATTTCTATACAGGCAAGGAGTTGAAAGTTACGAAGGGAATTGCCCGGAGGATCATTAATCGCCAGCAGTTCATTGACGCGGTTCTCGCGTCGGCAAGTTTCGAAGTGCTATTGCCACCGAGGAGTATCCATTGGTATGGGGATTCACTGTACGGAGATGCGGGTTTGACCGACGTGCTTCCCGTTAAGACTGCGATTGACAATGGCGCTTCTACGATTTACGCAATCCCGTTGAGTTCGCCGACAAGGTCGCACTCCGACAATATGGAGATGACGTTTTATGAAGTCCTCTTTCGCATCCTTGACATCTATGACGACGAGGTTCAACGTGACAAGCGAAGATATGATTCGCTCTACACTGAGGCGACAACGTACATCAATGAACTTAAAGAAAAGCTCAACGCAAACAAAGACATCCCATCCGTCATTATCAACAATGCCTTCGTCGTGAAAGGAAAAGATCTCAGCGGTCGCCCGAGCGTCACGATAACATACATTCAACCGGAGCGCAGTCTCAGCGAAGCGTTCAACATTTTCACTATCGCATTCGATCCACAGGCAATGACCGAAATGATGATGTATGGCAAGAGACGCGCGAAGGAAGCGATTCCGCAGGAGATCCGACAGCAGAATCTCGTCGAGCAGGCAAGAAGGTGAAAAGACTCTGCAAGATTTCACTGCAGCATGCTCCGTTTTCTATTGCATCAGAATGCCGATGACAGGTATGATGCGCTACGGAAAAACCGCGCGCGTGTGAAGACTTCACAAAAGCCGCAGTTCATCTATCGAAGAACAATGGCGAAGCATAGTTCGCACTGAACACTTTGATGAAGTGCCTTATCCGAAAGTCGGTTACCGTCCTCGCCTTATGCGTCGGCTTCCTCCAACCGGTCGCCGCCCAATGGATGTTCCCGCCCGACAGCACAGACTCCGAACGATTCCGCAGGCACAAGGATAATTTTTTCCTGATAACCTCCACAAGCCATGCGAGCGAAGTGGAATTTCAGTTCAGTATCAAATACCGGTTGATGGATTCCAGCGGGCTCAACCTTGGGATTTACGCAGAAATCGTTTTGGAATATGTGGGATTGGGATTTGTCTTCCCCGTTTACCGAGAGCAATTACAATCCGGAATTTTTCTATGACCTGTCAAGGTGCGAAGCGGGGCATTCGGCGCTTTATCGCCTCGGCTTTGAGCATGAATCCAACGGCAAGGCCGGTGCAGACTCGAGAAGCTTGAACAGGATTTATGCAACTTCATTTCTTCAAGTGGTTGACAGCCTGTTATGGATTCAGCCAAAACTCTGGATTCCCATCATTGTGGAAAAACAGAATGAAAATATCCGTCAGTATGAAGGGAACGCAAGCCTCGCGGTGAAGATAGCCTATCCCGGCCATCCGGACTTGCTTGCTCTGCAAGTTGAGCTTCGAAAGGGAAGCAATTTGGATTTCCGCAAAGGCGCGGTCGTCGTAAATCTTGCAATCAGACCGCTCACCATTCTTGGACTCAAGGGAATTGATGTTCTCAACGGTTCAGTGCTTATCCAATATTGGAATGGCGTGGGCGAGAGCCTGATCAATTTTGATCGCGTTGAGAAAACTTTCAGGATTGGCTTTGTGCTGGTCCGCTGAGTGAAGATTGGAAGGGCGAGCCTGCGTAGATGGACTCCACCTCTACGACCAACGGTATCGTTCCTCAAGAAGGTGGAGTCCATCTGCCGGAAAGACTGATTTCCCCTCGGAGAAACCCCTAGCGTAAATGAACTCCACTTACCGCGGAAGAACATTGTAAGTGTCCGAAGGACCCGTTTGGTGGAGTCCATCTGTCGCGCGACACAAGATGGACTTTTTACAACTCGTGTCAAGTAAAATCTTTCGCGAAGTGAAGATTTTTTTCGCGAGTCATGTCAAGACGCATCTTGTCAGTCGTCGCAAATTTTTTTCTTAAAAACGGAGTTTTTTCTTGACAACGAGTCATATTCTTTTATATTTACATACAAGTAAATCATGTTTCACTTCAAGGAGAGTTTCTGGAACCGGCACATAGAAAGCTTTCGAGCAATCAAATGACTGTCGCTCTCATCTACAATCTCAAAGCGGAAGCCCTCTCTCACTTAGCGCCTCTTGAAGACGGAACCTCAGAATCTCTCTCGTCCCTCTACGAAGTCGTAGACCTTCGGGGCTCGTCAGTCCCTCCAAACGATTCTCTCTCGCTTCGCAAACTCCACAAGCAAAAAGATATGTTTGCAGAGTGGGATACCGAAGAAACTATCAACGCATTGCGTGATGCAATCGCGGAACGCTACAGCGTCGCGATGATTGAGGCGAACGAGCACGCGTTCGAAACGCTTCGCACAACTCGTCCCGATTTCGTTTTCAACATCGCGGAAGGTTTGCATGGCGCGTCGCGCGAAGCGCAGATTCCCGCGATGCTCGAGATGTTGCAGATTCCCTACTTAGGCTCCGACCCTCTCACGCTTGGCATTTGTCTCGACAAAGCACGGGCAAAGGAAATTCTCTCGCATCACAAAATTCCGACTGCATCGTTCAGCGTCATTCGTTCGATGAACGATTTGTCCGCCACAGGTCGAAGACTCGACTCGGCGAGCGGATCCTTCGGAGAAGACGTTCGTCTGAAATTTCCTGCGATGGTGAAGCCGTTGCACGAAGGTTCGAGCAAAGGCATCTACAACTCATGCGTTGTTCGCAATCCCGATGAGTTAGCGAGCGAAGTCAAAATCATTCTCGACACGTACAGCCAGCCCGCGCTCGTCGAAGTTTTTTTGCCGGGGCGCGAGTTTACGGTTGCAATGCTTGGTAATGGCGACGAGGTTCAGGTTCTTCCGATTGTTGAAATCAAATTCGACGCGCTGCCTGCGGGCGTCAACCCCATCTATTCTTATGAAGCAAAATGGATTTGGGACCAGCGGGACAATCCGCTCGATGCGTATGAATGCCCGGCGAATCTGGCGGAGCCGCTACAATCTGAAATTGAAGGCATTTGCAAGGATGCGTACCGTGTTCTCAACTGTCGTGACTGGAGTAGAATAGACGTGCGACTCGATGCGCACGGCACGCCGAACATTTTGGAGATAAATCCGTTGCCGGGAATTTTGCCGAACCCGGACGACAATTCGTGTTTTCCGAAAGCGGCGCGGGTCGTGGGGATGTCGTACAACCAACTCATCAACACCGTGCTTGACATTGCAATGCGGCGGAATGGAATTACGCCGATAACCAAGGAGATGGAATATGGGATTGTTAGATAGCTAGACGAAGGGATTGATGGATTAGTGGATAAATGGATTAGTGGATTCACGGAGCGTTGCTCTTGAAAGCCATTCATCCATCACTCCAATTATCCAGTCATCCAATGTAAACCACCATCACGGAGAAGTCGTGAAACGAAAAACTCGCATTGCGGTTCTGTACAACGAGCCAGTCGTCGGGACGGATGCCGGACGCAAGTACATTTCGGAGAACGGGAAGCTTCAGGAAGGACCGGTGATTCCCGCGGCGGAGTTGTCCCGAAGGGACGAGAAGCGCACCGCGCTCTCGGCGGAGGTTGACCTCTCCGAAATAGGCGTGCTCGAGGAGATGGAGGACATCAAGGAGGCGCTTGAGACGCTCGGCTACCGCGCAACGATTTTCAATGTGGATGCGAAAGCGGACCGGCTGATTGATTTTCTGCGCGAGGAAAAACCGGATTTGATTTTCAATATCGTCGAGTGCATCGAGAACGAGGCGGCTCTTGAGATGAACGTCGCCGGGCTTTACGAGTTGTGCAAGATTCCTTTCACAGGCGCGGGACCGCTTGCGCTCGGCACCGCGCTCAACAAACCGCGCGTGAAAGAAATTCTTCTCGCCAACGGCATCAAGACTCCACTGCATCAGGTCTTCAAAGTTTCCGACAAGATAGTATTGAAGGAGGGAATGGAATTTCCTCTCATCGTGAAGCCGTCGCGTGAAGATGCGAGCGTCGGCATCTCGGAAAAATCCATCGTGAACAATGTGAATGAGCTGAGAAAGCAAGTGCGCTTCATCTGGGCGGAGTTCGAACAGCCCGCGCTCGTCGAGCAGTTCATTGACGGGCGCGAGTTGAACGTTGCCGTTATCGGTTACAAAAAGCCGACGACGCTGCCGATTTCGGAAATTGATTTTTCGGGATTGCACGACGGGATGCCGAAGATTGTGAGCTACGCGGCGAAGTGGTTGAACGGCACGGTCGAGTACAAAGGAACGAACGGCTTGTGTCCCGCGAAGCTTCCTGCCGCCATCGAAACGCAATTGCGCGAGACGGCGCTGAAATGTTTCCAGCTTATCGGCTGCCGCGATTATGCGCGCATTGACTTCCGCCTCGCCGCCGATGGAACGCCGTACGTGCTCGAAGTGAATCCGAATCCCGACATCTCGGACGACGCGGGGTTTGCGCGCGCTGCGAGAGCCGCAGGGTTCACGTTCCCGCAAATCATCGGTAAGATTATCGAATCCGCGCTTGAACGTGCAAACTGAATCTCCCGCCTACGCTAAAGCTTCGGCGGGCAAGCCCGCCTGCGCTAATGCTTCGGTCGAAGACTCACGACGGGTCGGGTCATCGACGACTCGGCGAGTGGGCATGCCCGCCGATGTGATTCTCATGGATGAAAGCGAACCTCCATCGTCTTCTCACATTCGTCCGTTGCAACCATCGGACGTTGCGCCTCTCCATCAGATTCTCGTCGAAACGACTGTCTTCAACGCGGAAGAAATTGATGTCGCGTTGGAGTTGATTCACGCCGTGCTGGAAAATCCCAATCACCTGGACTATATCGTTCGCGTTTACGATGATAGCATCCTGCCGAAAGACGGTCAACGACTCGACTCTTCGAGCGGGGAAGGCGTGCTCGGTTATTATTGCATCGGACCGACGCCCGCGACGGATGGAACATTTGATTTGTATTGGATTGCAACGAAGCCTTCGGTTCACGGAAAGGGTATCGGGCGCGCATTGAACGCGCACGCGGAAGAACTGATTCGCTCGCGCGAAGGCAAATTGATTATTGCCGAAACCTCGTCAACAGCGCGCTACGACAAGACAAGAAGTTTTTACGTCAACGCCGGCTACGAAGAAGTCGCCCGCATTCGCGATTATTATCGCGCAGGCGACAGTCTCGTTGTCTTCGGCAAATATCTTTCACAATAGAAGGAAGCTGTATGGAACTCTGGCAAGAGATGTTGCGGCAGAGTATAGACAGTGGAAAAGATTTGGTGGAGCGGTTTGGTTTTGATGGTGATCTCGCCGAACGGCTGAACAACCTTTTCCACATTCGAATCAACCCGTACTACTTGAGTTTGATTCGTTATCCCGGCGACCCGATTTGGCTGCAGTGCATTCCCGACGCGGTCGAGCTTGAAGACGACGGGATGCCGGAAGACCCGCTCGGCGAAGACGCGCACAGCCCGGTGCCGAGCATCGTGCATCGTTACCCCGACCGCGTGCTGTTTTTGACGACGAGCCAGTGTTCGATGTATTGCCGCTTCTGCACGCGCAAGCGCAAAGTCGGCGACTCGACGAAAATCAATATGAAGTACATTCAGGGCGGCATTGATTACATCGCCGCGCATCCTGAAGTGCGCGACGTGATTCTCTCCGGCGGCGACCCGCTGATGCTGACCGACCAGAATTTGGAGAAAGTCATTTCCGGTTTGCGCGCAATTCCGCACATCGAAATCATTCGGCTCGGAACGAAGATGCCGTGCGTTCTTCCTCAGCGAATCACGGACAAGCTTTGCGCCATGCTGAAGAAGTATCATCCGATTTACGTCAACACGCATTTTAATCATCCGTGGGAATGCACGCCCGAAGCGAAGAAAGCGTGCAACATGCTGGCGGACGCGGGAATTCCCGTCGGCAATCAAGCCGTGCTGATGAAAGGGGTGAACGACAATCCCGACTTGATGCTGGAATTGATGCGCAAACTATTGTTCATGCGCGTGCGTCCCTATTATTTGTACCAAGCGGACATTACAAAAGGCGCGAATCATTTCCGCACGCCTGTGAGCGTCGGACTTGAAATCATGGACAAACTTCGAGGGCATACATCCGGCTTGGCGATTCCGTACTTCGTGATTGATGCGCCGGGCGGTGGAGGAAAAATTCCGCTCTTGCCGCAGTACGTCGTCGGTCGCAACGGCAACCAGATTATTCTGCGCAACTACAAGTACGACATCTACACGTATCCCGACGTCGAGGACCCGACGAAGAAGCGGGCGTTCGAGTCAACGCAAACGGTGGAGAAGCCGTTCACGCGCAAGCGGCGTCCGTCGAAGAAGTATGAGCCGGATAAGGAGCTGGTGTGATTTGCTTTTCTCCTGAGCAGAGCGAAGGACCCGGATGCCTGGGTAGCTTATCATCCAAAGTTCGAGTTGCTCGAATCGAGTCTTCCATTTTGACTTGAACTGTTTCATCCAGTCGCGGTTTGTGTCCGAGTCAGGAACATCCACAACGACACGAACAAGGTTGTCTCGATAGATGACTCCGCCTTGCCGCCAGTGCCCTTCCACTTTTTGCGTCTCATAACTTGCAGCGCCGAAATGTTCGACCACCTCTAACACAGCCTCTGCAAGCCATTCCGGCGGAATGTCGCGCCCATCATTGAACTGCAGAGGAATCAGGACCTCGTATCGCCGCCAACTGTTGGTCATAGGTCGTTTTTCCTTTGACGCTGAATGTGATGTTCTGGTCGGCGAGCGCTTCCAAGGCTGCTTCGGGAACGGAGTGCTCGCCCGAACGAAGGACTTTGCCGGAAAAACGTCCGAGCAAAAAGGCTAATGCTCGCTTCTCAGTTTCTCGGTCGGAAAAAGTAATCGTCACCATAGTTTCATCCTTTCACATCAATCAATTCATTCACTTCATCTGCCCTGAAAACAACTCCAACAGTTTATCCACCGGGAACGGCTTCTGCAAAATCAAATCGCAATCCGCTTTGCAGGCGCTCTGAATCGAGTCGAGTTCTTTCACTCCCGTCAAAAAAATAAACGGCGTGTTCGCGTAATCCTTCATCGCTCGCACGCGTTTGTGAAACTCGATGCCGTCCATGTTCGGCATCTTCACATCCGACAGGATGACGTCAATCCGTTCGTTCTTCAATTTTTCCAATGCCTGAAATCCATCCGTCGCAATCGTGATGGTGTGTCCCACCGAGTTCATCACATCTTCCAACATCTCCAAATATTCCGGCTCATCTTCCACCGCAAGAATTCTCATGTCTCTCTTTCATGTTGTGTGTAAACAACCCTGCCAAAGATACACGATTGAGAGTTCAGACTCAACACTTCGTGAATTAAGAATTTTTAGAGTTGGTGAGAGTTTGTAGAGTTTATAGAGTTCCTACAAACTCTATGAACTCTACAAACTCTACGAACTGTAACGTTGCTTCACTCAGCCTCGTTCAGTAGATTACCCCATGCGAGTTCCTGAACAAAAAATCGAAGAAGTCCGCCGCGCATCAGACATCGTTGACGTGATTTCAGGTTACGTCAAACTCAAGAAGCGCGGCAAGAATTTTCTCGGACTCTGTCCATTTCACACCGAGAAGACACCCTCGTTCAATGTCAGTCCAGACCGACAAATGTATCACTGTTTCGGTTGCGGCGTGGGCGGCAACGTCTTCACGTTCGTGATGGAAAACGATAAGGTGTCGTTCGTCGAAGCCGTGCGAACACTCGCAGAGCGCGCAGGCATTTCGCTTCCGCAAGAAACATCCGCCGACCGGGAGCAAGTGACCGAGAACGAAGCGTTGTACAATGTTTGCAAAACCGCGGGACGATTTTTCTACGACAACATGATGAACACCGTCGAGGGTCAGCTTGCGTACCAATACTTCAAGCATCGCGGCTTCACCGAAGAAACGATTCGCACGTTCGGACTCGGCTACTCGATGAACGCTTGGGACGCGTTGCTGAAACACGCGGAAAACGAAAAACTCGATTTGAATTTGTTCGAGAAGGCGGGCTTGCTCATTAAGCGAGAAGACGGCTCAGGGATGTACGACCGTTTTCGCGGGCGAGCGATGTTCCCGATTTTTTCCGTCACGGGCCGCGTCATCGGATTCGGCGCCCGCAAGATGCGAGAAGACGACCCGCTTCCCGGCAAATACATCAACTCGCCCGAAACGCCTATCTATAATAAGAGCCGGAGCCTTTACGGAATTTTTCAAGCAAAGGAAGCGATTCGCGAAAAAGAATTCGCGATTCTTGTCGAAGGTTATGCCGATTTGATTTCCGTCTATCAGGCGGGAATCAAGAACATCGTCGCATCGAGCGGCACGGCGCTGACCGAAGAACAAATCGAACTCATCAACCGCTATGCGAAAAACATCACGCTCGTGTACGACGCAGACTCCGCCGGCTCGAAGGCTACGTTGCGCGGCGTTGATCTCATTATCGAGCAAGGACTTGATGTGAAAGTCGCAACGCTTCCGGACGGCGACGACCCCGATTCGTTTGTGAAGAAAAACGGCGGTGAAGCGTTTCAACAATTGCTCGACGATGCCGCGTCGTTTCTCGATTTCAAAGCGAAGATGTTTCAAACGCAAGGGGCGCTTGATACGCCTGAGGGACAAACTGAAGCGGTGCGCTCAATTGTCGAAACGCTCGCGAAGATGAAAGATGAATTGAAGCGTTCTTTCTACATAAAGAGAGTCGGAGAACGCTACGGAATTTATGAATCGGTGCTCTATCGTGAGCTGGAAAAACTCATAGGAAAAGAACGCACACGCGAGCATTTTGCAAAACAGCGCGAAGCGCAGACCCAAACCCTGTCCGAAGGACCCCTTACAGAGAACCCCCAAACCCAACAAGCGCTTCATCAACCGAGCGCTTCCGTGCCTGTCGCCGAACGGGATTTGCTCAAACTGATTCTCGAGCATGGCAACGACATGGTGCACTACGTTTTCTCGCACGTCACGCTCGAGCGCTTCACCCATCCACACATTCATCGTACGCTCGAAATCATTTTGCCTCACGCCGGGCGCAACGACGAGTGGGACGCGAACACGTTGTTGAACGAAGTTGAAGACGCCGAGCTTCGCCGTTTCATTGCCGACATCACGTTTACGAAATACGAATTGAGTAAAGGCTGGAAAGAAATGGACTCCATGCCGGAAGAAGTTGACCCGGGCGAAATCGCCGAGCGCTGCATGATTATTTTGAAGAGACAGGAGATTGAAAAGCATCTCGCGGAAAATCAGCGGCACATGAAAGAAGCGTCCGTGCGCGGCGAAGATCTGAAAAGTTACGTTGCGCAGCATCAGTTGTTGTTGAAAGAGAAGAAGGAGTTGGAAATTCGTGGACTCTCAAATCCCCAAGAGAGCGAACAGACTTCGCTGGATAATTGAAAATGCCAACGGTTCTGATTGCAAATGGTTGGCGTGTTTTCTTCTACATGAACGAGAATAATGAACCCATCCATGTCCACTGCCAGAAAGCTGAGAAAGAATGCAAGTACTGGCTTGATACCGAGAACTTTGATGTTGAAGAAGCATATTCGTACAATATGAATACGAAGGACAAGCGCTTGATCAAGCAAATCATCTTTCAGAATTTTGAATTGATCGAAAAGACATGGGAGAGAATTCAAGGAGAGCGACAATGAAAGAATTCCATATAGTACGAAACGTATCGTTCGAGGGTGAAACGCTGAATATTGAAGTTGATGGCATGCCTTACACCTTTCCCCTCGTTTCTATTTCGACTCGACTTGCCTCAGCCTCAAAGCAGGAACGCGAGGTGTTTGAAGTATCTCCTTCCGGGTATGGAATTCATTGGCCCATCATAGACGAGGACTTGTCCATCGATGGGTTGCTCGGTGTTGTACACTCGCCGAAACGAATCGGCGAAAAGGTGACCGAATAGTTGTGTTGTATTTAGGCGGAACACGTCATAGTTGTTCCGGCAATCCTCAAACCGCGTTTCGGAATTCGAGTAATTGCTATTCACTCCACCATCGCTTATCTTTTTCAAGCAATTTTTCGTGGAGTCCATCGCTTTTGCCGTTCACTCAATCGTCCATCAAACGCATCCTGCTCGTTCGCACCGACCGACTTGGCGACGTTATTCTGACACTCCCGATGCTTCCCGCGCTCCGGAAATGTTTTCCCGACGCGCACATTGCAATGCTGCTGCGCCGCTACACAGGAGAGATCCTCGAAGGAAACCCGTATGTCAATGAACTGATTTGGTACGATCGTGACCATACAAACATCCCCTTAGCCGAAATGCGCGCGACGCTGCGTGAACGGAAATTCGACGCGGCGATTGTTGTCTATCCGCGTCTTCGGCTCGCCTGGTTGATGTGGCGTTCGGGAATTCCGCTTCGGATAGGAACCGGCTACCGCTACTACTCGTTCCTCTTCAACACGAGAGTCTTTGAGCATCGAAAAGATGCAAAGCGGCACGAAGTGGAGTACAACATGCATCTGTTGGAGGAACTAAGTTGCAAGGTTGAAAAAAACTTCAAGCCTCAGTTCGATATCTCCATACCGGACGAGGCACAAAAGAACGTTGAAAAAGCGCTTGCGGCTTTAGGCGTCCGGGGAGACTTCGTGATCGTGCACCCCGGAAGCGGCGGCTCGGCACGCGAGTGGCCGGCGGAGAATTTCGGGAAGCTCGCACTGCGATTTCTGAACGATGCGCATGTGAGAGTGATTGTGACGGGGACAAAAGAGGAAGAGCAAAAAGTTCTGCATGTTGTTCAGGCGTCGCAAGGCACGGGGATTCCCCTCGCCGGAAGATTGAATCTCAAAGAGCTTGGCGCATTGATGCGTCTGTCGCGGTTGTTTGTCTCAAACTCCACCGGCCCGTTGCATCTCGCCGTTGCGATGGGAACGCCGGTCGTGGGACTGTTCCCTCAGCACACTGCGATGAGCGCCCGGCGCTGGGGTCCGTACACGGAGAATAAAGCTGTGTTCGTTCCCGAGAAACCTGAGGACTGCACGATTTGCGTCGAAAACAACCAGTCGTGCAAATGCATGGCGAGCATTCAGGTGGAGGATGTTTTTTTTTCTGCTCTGTCGCTTCTGGAACAAAAGAGTGTTGTTCATGTGTAATTCTTTCGTGATGGTGTTCGTTTCTCTCTTGTGCGTATCGTTGCTTGTTGCGCAAACCCCAACCAAGAAGAAACAAAGCGCGAAAACGAAAAGCGCTGCCGTTGTGAAACCAAAGACTCGACGAGTCGGCGATGACACGACCCGTCGGGAGTCGTTGACGGACAGCATTGCGGCGACTGCGAAGGCAGACTCGCTCAAGAAAGTCGCGCAAGCGAATGCGTATGCCGATTCCGTCAAACGCGTGGACTCACTGGCGAAAGCGGCAACAGACTCCGCCAAGCAATTTCGCTGGCGCAAGATCACGAACGAAGCATTCGGCGTCGGCGAGCGCCTCGTCTTCGATGTCAGTTACGGTCCGATCACCGCGGGCGAAGCGGTGATGGCAATTCCTCGCCACGATATGATTGCCGGCCGCAACACGTATCGGGTCGAGTTCACCGTGAATTCGCTGGCAAGCTTCGACTGGATTTACTCTGTCCGGGACAAATATTTGACGTTCGTTGATGTGGAAGCCATTGCGCCGTTGAGATTCGAACAGCATATCCGGGAAGGGACATACTCCCGAGATTTCAACGCGGATTTTGATCAAGTCAACCATGTCGCAAAGACTTCGGAAGGAACGCATCCTATACCGGAATACGTTCACGACATCATGTCGGCGTTTTATTATGCGCGCACGCTCGACTACTCGAACATGAGGGTGGGCGAGCATGTGCTCTTGTATAATTTCTACAAAGACAAGAGTTACGATCTGCGAGTGAAATTTCTCGGCCGTCAAGAACTCGAAGTGGGGGCGGGAACATTCAACACGATCGTTGTCGAGCCGCTGATTATGGAAGGGGGATTGTTCAAATCCGAAGGGCGCATTGTGATTTGGCTGACGGACGACGAACGGAAAGTTCCGATTCGTGTGAACACGAAAGTTGTCATCGGCTCGATTGATGTGGAGCTGAAGGAATATTCGGGGCTGATCGGTCCGGTGAAATCAAGAGTAAAATGAAGGTTTAAATTCCAAGTTCCAAGCATCAAGTTCCAAAGAAATCCCAAATTTCAATTTTCAAGTTTCTTGTACTTGACAATTCGACCATTGAGGAGTTCTTTGGAGCTTGATTTTTGAGTTTTGGAATTTCTTTGGAACTTGATGCTTGAGATTTGGAATTTATCAGAAGAGGTACAAAGTTGTCAAAATATAAGCGCGCAGATTTATCTAACATCAGAACCATTTCCATCAAGAATCGGTACAGCAAAGTCTCGCCGAAAGACTTCGCGAAACCGTTCGATGGAGCGCATGATTCGTTCGCGCACTTCGTTGAGAGTCTGCCGAACATTCTGCAAGCGGCGGAGCTGCGCGGGCTTGTTGATGACATGGTAAAAGCGCGCAAGCAGAACAAACCCGTGATTCTCATGATGGGCGCGCACGTCATCAAAGTCGGCCTGTCGCCGCTCATCGTGGATTTGTTGAAACGAAACATCATTACGGCGGTTGCGATGAACAGTGCCGCCGCGATCCATGATACCGAAACGGCGATGTGGGGACAGACGAGCGAAGACGTCGCCGCGAACATGATGGATGGAAGTTTCGGCATGGCGCGAGAAACCGGCGAGCTGATGAACCAAACGCTCACCGAAGCTTTTCGCGAATCCGACATGGGCTACGGCGAAGCGCTTGGCAGAAAACTTCTCGACCTGAATGCGCCGAACGCCAATGTGAGTTTGCTGGCAACATGTTACTCGCTCAACATTCCGATTACGGTTCACGCTGCGATCGGTACGGATATCATTCATCAGCAGCCGACGATGGACGGCGCGGCGACGGGGGATCTGACGTTCAGAGATTTTCGAACGCTCTGCGAGCTGTGCAAGGACTTAGTGGAAGGCGGCGTTGTGCTGAACGTCGGCTCGGCGGTGATCATGCCCGAAGTGTTTTTGAAAGCGCTCACCGTCGCGCGCAACTTAGGCGCCCCGGCAAAAGGCTTCACGACAGCCGTGTTCGACATGAACAACCACTATCGTCCCACGATGAACGTGAAGCTCCGTCCGACCCAGGATGGAGGCAAAGGGTTGTACTTCGTCGGTCATCACGAGATCATGGTGCCGCTGCTCGCCGCGATGCTCAAAGCAAAAATTGACCGTTAACCATTCACCATTACCAAAGACGCCCATGTCAAAGCTCTCTCATTCGTTCCTTGATCGCCGCGCTTTCCTGAAACGCTTCGGCACTGCGTCGCTCGGAGTTTTCGCCCTTGAAAAACTTCTTGCCGATCCGTACGCGTTTGCATTTCCATCACTCTCAACCCGCACTTCACCGATTCCTATTCCGGTTGCAATGAAGTGCGAGCCTGAAAGAACTCATATCTACGATACCGTAGGTACGCGGCAATGCTAAAAACCTGTATTGCTCTCATACTTTGCGCATCACTTCTCCCGTCGGACGACCGCAGCCGAGAACGAGAGGAGATGGTGCGTACGCAAATCATCGAGCGCGGAGTTGCCGACAGTGCAGCGCTTCGCGCAATGCGCACAATCCCCCGCCACCTGTTTGTTCCCAAAAGCTGGATCGAAGAAGCCTACGACGATCGTCCGCTGCCAATCGGATACGGACAAACAATTTCGCAGCCGTATATTGTCGCGTATATGACGGAGCTTGTGAAGCCGCGACGAGGGCAACGCGTGTTGGAAATCGGCACCGGCTCCGGCTATCAAGCGGCCGTGCTTGCAGAAATAGTTGACAGCGTCTTCACGATTGAAATCATCACCGAGCTTGCAAAGCCGGCAGCGGAGCGATTGAAAGCGCTGGGCTACAAAAATCTCGTCGTGAAAAACGCCGACGGATATTTTGGCTGGGAAGAGAAAGCTCCGTTCGATGCAATTCTCGTCACGGCTGCGGCAGAGTATATTCCCCCTCCACTCATCGCGCAGCTCAAAGACGGCGGCGTGATGGTGATTCCCGTCGGCACGCCGTTTCTCGTTCAGACACTGACGCTTGTTGAGAAACGCGGAAAGCACATTACGACACGCAGCCTCATTCCCGTCCGCTTCGTTCCGCTGACGCGGGGCAAGTAAATCCTGATGTCATGAGAAAGGTTGTCATCTCTGCTGCTCTTCTCTCTGTTAGCCTCATCGCTTTCCAGCTCATCCTCATGCAAATCCTTTCCATCGTTCAGTGGTATCACTTCGCGTACATGGTTATCTCGGTCGCGCTGCTCGCGTTCGGTGCGAGCGGAACCGCGATTGCACTCGCGCGTGAGTGGTTCCTGGACCGGGCAGACTTCCTGACGCCGCTGTTCATGATTCTAAGCGGAGCGGCGATGGCTGTCGTCGTTCGGGTTTCTCAAAGCGACGCAGTTCGCTTCGATTCGTATCTGTTGTTCGTGGAGCCGGGACAAGTACGCGCGCTGCTCCTCACCTATCTCACGCTTGTTGTCCCGTTCTTCTTCGGCGCGCTCGCGTTGGGTTTGATATTTGTCCGACACGCCCGGCACATCGGAGGCGTCTATGCTGCAAACCTTGTCGGTTCCGGTGTTGGGGGAGTAGCAGCTCTGGCATTGCTTTCACTGCTCTTGCCTACGAAGCTTCCGCCGCTCGTCTCGTTGCTTCCAATAGCCGCGGGGCTGCTCATCTTGCCATCGAACAAGAAAACATCGCTTGTCATGACGGCATTTGCAGCGATAGGTATTGCAGTCTATTCCTTTCACGCTCCGTCCGATGTAACTCTCTCTGAGTACAAAGGTCTGGCTCGAACAATGAATCTTCCTGATGCAAAGATCGAGATTGAGCGAAGCAGTCCGCACGGGCTAGTACAAGTAGTGTCGTCCCCTGCGTTGCGCTACGCGCCAGGCTTGAGCGTGAATTACGCGCAGCCGGTTTCGCCGTGTAAAGTTCTGTTCAATAATGGCGATTGGTTCGGTCCGGTGGTTTCGGAGAAAGGAAGTAGTACTGTCCAGGCGCTGCGCTACTCGACGCACGCATTGCCGTATGTAGTACAGCCGCGCGGGAAAGTTCTCGTGCTACAATCAAAGACAGGGATGTTCATTGCGCAAGCGCTCGACCAACATGCGCGAGACGTTACAGCCGTTGAGGCGCACAGCACCGCGCTCTCACTGCTGCGACGTGAGCTTGTTCAAGACACGGACTCACTTTTCTTTTCCCGAAGGGATGGATGCCCACATCCTGCGGTTCATCTTCACAACATGGACCCGCGAGCATTTCTTTCAACTGACACTTCGCGCTACGACGCCATTCTTCTGCCAACGCTTGACGCTTTCGGCGGGACGAGCGGACTCTTCGCTCTTCAGGAACAATATCTTCTGACGAAGGAAGCATTCAGCGAGATGTGGCAAAGGCTGACACCCGACGGCGTCATCTGCATTACGTCGTGGATGGATTATCCCGTCCGAAATCCGTTGAGAGCGCTGGCAACGTTTGTTGAAATGCTTCATGAGGTTGGCGTCAAGAGGCCATCTGAACACATCGCCGCGGTTCGCAGCTGGGGAACCATAACATTTGCGGTGAAGCGGACTCCACTTACAACCGTGGAATGCGATAGCGTCAGGGCATTCTGTGATCGTCTCTTATTCGACCCGCTACTTCTGCCGCAATTGGATTCCGGCGGGCGAAACCGATACAACCTTCTCAACGATGAGTCGTTCTTTCAACTGGTTGACGCCATTCTATCGGATAAGTGCGAAGAGCTGTATGCAGCGTACGATTTCAATATCCGTCCCGCCGACGACAATCGTCCGTACTTCTCGCAGTTCTTGCGTTGGCGCGCTGTGCCGCGCATGAAGGAACTCTTTGGGCAGCACGCGTTTCCGTTTCTTGAGATTGGCTCGTTCATCATCGCGCTCACGCTTGTTCAAATTTCTGTGCTTGCCATTCTGCTCATTCTTCTCCCCCTTGCTCGAAAAGACGTCCACTTCCGCGGACTCTCGCGCACACTTCTCTATTTTGGGGCGTTGGGATTGGGATATATGTTTGTTGAGATTGTACTCATCCAGCGATTCATTCTTTACCTCGGTCATCCTCTGTACGCGGCGGGGGCAGTCATTGGCGCGATGCTCATCTTTTCCGGCGCGGGGAGTTTATTCTCTTCGCGCGTCAAAGACGCGGCAGTTGCAATGCGGAGAACGGCAGGTCTCGTCGCGACAATCATCGCTCTCTACGCAATCGTCATTACTCAGATACTTCAATACTCCATCGGACTGGATGAGTCTATGAAATTCCTTCTCTCGTGCGCGTTGATTGCGCCGCTCGCGTTTGTCATGGGCATTCCGTTTCCTCTCGGCGTGAGAAATATCGCGCAAAACTCCGGGGCAGTTGCTTGGGCGTGGGGCATCAACGGCTGCATGTCGGTAATTGCCGCGCCGCTGGCAACGCTTATCGCTGTTGAGGCAGGATTTGTTGCAGTGATGATGTGCGCGACGGGCGCGTATGCCGTTGCAGCGCTGAGCAAACGCAATGATACTTGATTGCCTCCTCAACTTTTTGTACTCTCTAATCGAATTCCCCATCCCACAGAACCATCTTTTGCTCTCAGGAGTCTACAATGAACGCATCTCTTCACACGTCATCGCTCAACCGCAGGACATTTCTCAAACGCTTCGGCACAGCGTCGCTCGGGCTTTTCGCGGTGGAAAGACTTCTCGCCGATCCGTACGCGTACGTTTTGCCAACTTCTTCAACGCGAACTTCACCTGTGAGAATCAAAGGAGCCGTAAAGTCGGCGGGCAAAGCAATCAAAGGCGTCGCGATTTCTGATGGGATTTCCGTCGTCAGTACGAAATCAGACGGAACATTCGAGCTGACTTCGAGCGGTCATCAGCCGTTCATATTTCTCTCGCTCCCCGCTGGATATGAGATTCCCACCAACCCGACGGGAACGGCTCGGTTCTACAATGCGATTCCATCGGAGGGTGAAACCGTTAGAGTGAATTGGGAGTTGGTGAAATCGAAATCGTCGGACGAAGAACACGGATTCCTGCTTCTTGCAGATCCGCAAACGCTCGACGCCGACGACATGCGGCGCTTTCACGCGGAGACCGTTCCTGATATTCAATCGGTATTGAAAACGATGGATACGAAGCAGATGTTCGCCGTGGGCTGCGGCGATTTGATGTTCAACGATTTGAAAATGTTCCCGCAGTACGAAGAGGCAATTAAGAGAACCGGCATTCCTGGTTTCCAAGTACTCGGCAATCATGACATAGCATTCGCGGCGACGACGGATGAAGAGTCTGCGGCAACATTCCTTCGTCACTTCGGTCCATCGTACTACTCCTTCAACAAAGGCGAGATTCACTACGTCGTGCTGGACGATGTGTTCTGGCATGGCAACGACTATATCGGCTACATCGAACAGGCACAATTGGATTGGTTGAAAGGCGACCTCGCACTTGTCGAGAAAGGAAAAACCGTTGTCGTCTTCACGCACATTCCATCCTACAACGAACAGTATGTTCGGCAAAATGAAAAGCAGCCTGGCAACAGAGAGGTTGTCATCAATCGAGAAATGCTCTACCGTCTCCTCGAACCCTACAAGGCGCACATCATCGTTGGGCATATGCACGAGACGGAACATCTCGTTGACCACGGTGCGCGCATTCATGTGTGCGGTGCGGTCTGCGGCGCGTGGTGGACGGGCGATATTTGTTTCGATGGAACGCCGAACGGTTACGGCGTGTATGACGTGAAAGGAAGTGATCTGCGCTGGCGTTACAAATCAACCGGACAATCGTCCGATCATCAAATGCGGTTGTATGCTCGCGGCAGTGACCCGAAGCGTCCCGATGAAATTATCGCGAATGTGTGGGATGCGACTGATGAATGGAAAGTTGTTTGGTACGAAGATGGCGAACGCAAAGGCGCGATGACGAAAGGACGGGGACTCGACCCGCTCTCGGTCAAGTTGCACGCTGGCGACCAAC
>JANNUB010000183.1:0-1981 GCA_031394795.1 Ignavibacteriota bacterium
ATCTCATTCATGGACAGGCTTTTCTTTATCAAGATGATTTACGAATACAGCCTTTGAATAATGGCAATCAGGATGAAGATGATGCAATAGACTGGTTCGCGCCAAAGAAACGGGCACTACTTGCTCCTTTTGGTGTCGGAACAGTAGATCAGGCGGAACTTGCCGCATTAAATGTCAAACATGTTCCCCTCCGCATGATGGGGTTGGCTGGTAAAGTGCTAATCATTGACGAAGTCCATGCATACGATACGTATATGACCACAGTTATTGAAATGTTACTTCAGTGGTTGAGTAAAATTGGCACATCTGTCATTCTACTTTCTGCAACACTCCCCAAAGAACGACGCGCAAGACTGGCAGATGCGTATGGCGTGAAAATCACGGAAGAAATGCGTCAGGATGATTCGTATCCGAGTTTGTGGGTCGTCAGCAAAGATGATACTCATTACTCAAATCCCACTGCGCAACAGCCGAATCGCTCAGTTCATCTTGACACTTCTTTGAATTACAGCGACGAGCAAGTGGAAGAAAAAGCCCGCTGGCTACTGAATGCGGCTACAAGCGGCGGCTGTGTTTGTTGGATGACCAATACAGTTGCGCGAGCACAACAGATATTTGACGCGGTAGACAAAGCCGCGCCTGACACGATTGAACGGTTTTTACTCCATGCGCAACTCCCTTTGGATGAACGTCAAAAACGAGAGAAAGAGATCACAGAGAAATTCGGTCCTACGTCTGCGGATCGAAAACCAAGCATTGTGATTGGTACTCAAGTTCTGGAACAGAGCCTTGACCTTGACTTTGATGTGATGGTTTCTGACATTGCACCAATTGATTTCTTGCTCCAGCGTGCGGGACGCCTCCATCGGCATATCGGGCGCGAGAGACCCATTGCACACGCGGAACCACGTTTTTACATCAATGCAGAACGAGATGATAAGGGAGAATTAAGCCTTGGTGTAAACGGCTATGTGTATGCGCCATATATTTTGCACAGATCTTGGGAAGTGTTACAAAATCGGTCAGAAATCAACCTGCCAGTGGACTATCGCCCGTTGATTGAGTTTGTTTATGATGAAAAGGAACCTGAACCCGATCATCCTCTGAGGGGTGGGTGGGATAAACTACAGAAAGAACAGAACAACGCCGTTGAGCAAGCGCAACAACGCATCGTCCCCCTTCCCCACCCTAACGATTCGTTTTCAGGACCGCTTAGTCAACTAAGATTCAAAGAGAGTGAGACACAAGCTGGTTGGGCAATTGCTAAAACTCGTCTGGGCGAAGAAAGTATTACAATAATCCCAATTACATGTGAAGGTGATGTTTACAAGGTAATGGTGGACGGCGAAAATATTGAGTTCAGCTTGAAACAAAAGATATCTCATGAACTTCAGATAAAACTCTTGTGCCGAAGCATACGCGTGAGCAATAAACGCGGCGTGCAAGCGTTGAAAAGCAAGATAGGCGAATTATCACCAGTGTTCAAGGATGCAAGTTTATTGAAAGATGCACTCCCATTATTTTTGATAGAGAATAAAGTTTCTTTTGAGTTTGAAAAAGGAAATATTACATTCCTGCTCGATCCCAAATTGGGATTAGTAATTGATTTCAAGAAAGGAGCTTAATATATGACAGAACCCAAAATCACCTTCAACGTATGGACGGAGTCGTGGATCACGCTTGAAAAAGAGCAAGGAGGCGTGGAGCGATTGAGTATTGAAGAGACATTAAAACGCGCTCAAGATTACCGCGCCATTTACGAGTCTTCGCCGCTTGTGGTAGTGGGAATTCACCGCTTGCTGGTTGCCATTTTGCAGTTTGCGCTCGATCCACAGGAAAACGGCGATTTGAAAAAGCTATGGCGTGCTGGCAAATTCCCTGCGAATACTATTGAAGAATTCGGCAAAAGCTACGCACACCGCTTTGACTTGTTTTCTGAGAAAGAACCTTTTATGCAAAGTGCAGATTTGCCAATCAAGCC
>JANNUB010000517.1:0-5230 GCA_031394795.1 Ignavibacteriota bacterium
ACGGTCTACCAAGTCGCGCCCCGCACGGGCGCGTGGATTGAAACCGTTCGCTTGGTCGTGGACCTGAAATCCAAAGCACCGTGTGACATTCTCTCCACTATTTCCTACCTTATTCACAAAGCTCGGCAGCGACATGATTGAACTACAGCAACAAACATCAACACTCTCCTACAAAGACGGCTCGTTGATTCTCGACAGCGCAGGCGTGCATTGCCCGTTCTTCCATCTGCACGGCGGCAAGCTGCGCGCAATGCCGATTGATTACGCCAGAATTGTGAAATGGTTGCGCTCGCACTCCATCAACTTCGTTGACAACGCAAGCCAATCGCAAAAGATTGACGCCACACTCCAAACCCAGTACGATGACAGAGATTACCAACAAGAAGCAGTTGAAGCATGGAAATCCGCGCACGGCGCAGGTTGCGTTGTCCTTCCGACGGGGTCGGGAAAAACGATTGTTGCATTGCGAGCGATTCAACACATCGGCAGAAGCGCTCTTGTTGTGCTGCCCACGATTGATCTCATGAACCAGTGGTACGACATTCTGAGCAACGCATTCAACGAAACCGTCGGTATCCTCGGCGGTGGTTATCATGAAATCAAACCACTCACCGTTACGACCTACGACAGCGCGTTCCGCTACGTTGACCTCTACGGCAATCGCTTCGATCTTCTTGTGTTCGATGAAGTTCATCACCTCCCTTCCGAGTCGTACTCGCACATTGCAGAGCTTAGCGTTGCCCCGCATCGCTTGGGACTTACCGCGACATTCCATCGCACAGATGGAAGACAGTCCGAGCTTGCGCGGCTTGTGGGACCTATCGTGTATGAACGAACGATTTCGGATTTCAAAGGCAACGTGCTTGCCGATTATGAGCTTCAACGCATCTGGGTTGATTTAAACGCTCATGAGAAGGTTGCGTACGAAACGAACTACGACCGGTACATTTCGTTCGTGCGCGACCAAAATCTTTCGCTGTATGGCAATGGTCGGGGCAAAGGTTGGGAGCAATTCATCATGAAAAGTTCGGGCACTCCCGCAGGACGAAACGCATTGCTGGCAAAAGTTGAAGCCGGTCGCATTGCGTCGCAAGCATCGGCAAAGTTCGACGTGCTTGAACTGCTCATGAAGATTCACTCCAACGACCGCGTGCTGATCTTCACCAGAGACGTCGCGCTGACATACGAGATTGCCCGACGCTACCTTATCCCCCCCATCACGCATCATACAGACACGAAGGAAAGAAAAGAAATCCTTGACCGCTTCCGCAATGGGGAGTACCGGTTCCTCGTCTCGTCTGAAGTGTTGAATGAAGGCGTCGACGTTCCGGCTGCGAATGTTGCTATTGTCTTGAGTGGAACGGCAAGTCCCACCCGCCACGTGCAACGGCTGGGTCGCATCTTACGAAAAAAAGGAGACGCCCGCGCAATGCTGTACGAAGTGATTAGTCGCGGCACGAAAGAGCGCGATGTTTCTGCGCGACGACGCGCGCATGAAGCATACAAGAACGAGAGAAAACCAATTTGACAATGGGAAGAGTCGCATGCTGACGACTGACCTCGCGCGGTTCGAGATTCACGGCAATCAGATCAAGCCTCGTTACATCTCGCGGAAAGAGGCGGCGCAGTACCTCCCGATTTGTGAAACACTCATCGCTCTTTATCAGTCGAGTATCGGGCATGAGCGCTCTCTCATCGAGTCTGCGCTCAACGAAATCGAACGGCGCGCCGACTTCAAAGTGGTTCGAGGATTGGCAAAGCTGGTGGATGATGAGTGTGTCTTTGCGCCGGCAGAGAGCCTTGACTACGAAACGTTGAGGAGCGCTGTTTTTCGCGCAGCGCAATCGCGTTACCCGCTCATTACAAAAACCGATCTCCTCCACACACTACATCGCAACGAAGCAGTGACGTCCATCGCCGCAGAAGTGGGATACTCCAACGAGCGTCTCGAGTCGCTGCTGTTCGCCGACTTGCCGCAGCATCGTGTCCTCAACGCCGTCAATAAAACCTTCACGCCTGAATTGTTGTTGCAGCGATACAACCTCGCGTTAGCACAGGCGCTCTTGTACAAATCAACCGAAATGGTCGTAACACTGAAGAGTGATTACAAGCTTGTCTGGAAGTACATCAAGCTTGCGAGGCTGATTCATGAGATTGAGCGGGTCGAAGAAGGATACAGAGTCAGGCTTACCGGTCCGATGTCGGTGTTCCGTTACACGCAGCGCTATGGCATTCGCATGGCGCTCTTTCTCCCCGGACTGCTCTTCGCAAAACGCTTCTCGATGGAAGCGGTGATTTCCCTCCACGATCAAGAGCGCATCTTCGGACTTGACAACCAGTGCGGCTTGCGAAGTTACTATGCAGAACGTTCCGGAGAGTTCGATAGCACGCTGGAGGAAGACTTCTATGAGAACTTTCGCGAGAGAGAAAACACCGGCTGGCGCATCGAACGAGAAAACGACGTGATTGACTTAGGCGACACGGTGATGATCCCCGATTTCACTTTCGTACACGACGACGGGAGAAAAGCGATGTTGGAAATCGTCGGATTCTGGACGCCGGAATACATCGAGAAGAAGCTGAACAAGATTTCCCGCGTACGCGAAACAAATCTCATCATCGCGCTGAGCAACTCTCTGAACTGTGCAAGAGCCGAGCTTGCACGTCTTCAGGACAAAAAACTCCTGTTCTTCAAAGGAGTGCTCAAGGTAAAGGATGTGTTGGAGTGTTTGGGGTAACTCTCTCTACGCTACCGCGCCTACGGCGCGCTTACGTCAACCAAATACTCTCTCTCCGCCCAGGTTATTTTCAGATAGGCGAGATTCTTCTGACTCGTCGGCTCGAGCCTGATCGTGAAAGGATCAACAGGCTCGTCGAGATTCTTCATCGCCATAGCGATGTGTGCAAAGTCTTGTGAGCTGTCGTACTCCGCGCGCCCCGGCGCCTTCTTGCTGATGATAAGCTCATAGGCATTGCTCATCGGTTTCGACCACAATGTGTACGTCCCACGAGGCACCTTGACGCCGCCAATCACTGTTTCTTTTTCAAGCATGAGAGTTGTTGTGGTGTTCGCGCCCGTGCGCCACATTGAATCGAATGGAACTACCACGCCCCAGATCTCACGACCGCGCGCATACGGTCTGCTGTACCGTATCTTCACACTGTAATTGTTCAAGAAGATCTGCGTCGAATCGAGCGGGCTGACGGGACGAATCTTATCATTCTTTTCAAAGCGCGTCCAGACGAGCGTATTTTCCCACATCAATTTCAGCCTGCCCGAGGTTTCGCTTGTCGCGTCGAACGCAACGGTGAGTGTTTCCACCGCCGTCTCCATATGTTCCACGATGGCATCGAAGCGCGCATAGTCCTGTCGCTCGTCGTACAATGTTCCCCACTGGTTTGTTTGTTTGTTGATGATGATCTTCCAGCCGTCTGGCGAAGGGAATGTCCAGAGCGTATAGGTTCCTTTCCCCAGCGGCACGCGACTCGACGAGTCCCAACGGGTCTGACGATCCGAAGGGTCGTGGACGAGTCCTCGACCGATCGTCATGTCGAAATTTGTTTTGAGATGCGTCGCTTCGTTCGCGCCGGTGCGCCAGACTTTGTACCAGGGCACAAGCTCGCCCATGATTTTTCTTCCGCGCATCGAAGGGCGGCCGTAGTTTACTGAGACAATGTTCGTGTCAAGTCGGAAGAATACAGAATCCCGCGGGCTGAGCGGACGATTGCTGTTCTGGGCTTCTGCACCGAATGAGAAGACAACGACGAGAAGAGAGAGAATATGCATACGGATATTCATTTCTGCCACCTCATTTATGAACTGATGTTACGCAAGAACAAAAAACTGAAAGCTTTGATACGAATTTGAAAACCCAAATCGGACACAAAGTCACTAAGACTCAAAGAACCACTAAGAAAAGCTTTCTTTGTGAACCTTCGTGTCTTAGTGACTTTGTGTCTATTAGGTCGCATGAGAGCATACAATCTTTAACTGCGTAACGTGAGTTATGAATATGGAATACATCATCTTGGCGTGATACGATAGTCCCACCGTGACTTCGATGTGCCGGTGATCTCCTCCGTCGGAAATCCATGAGCCTCAAGACGGTTCTGCCTGCACATTTCCACGAACTCGTCATGCGGAATCCACAATCCCCACTCGGACTCGACGAGGAGAGGCTCAAGCTCAAACCGGACGCGGATTCGCTGAACAGCATAGCGCACGACGCTCAGAGGAAATCGCAGAATGCCGTCCTGCGCGAAGCGCCGCACAAGTCTCTGCACCGGCCGAACCTGTTCCCGCGGGAGTGTGGATTCATCAACAACATGAATATCACTGATGAAAATCCGCGCCGTATCTTTCGCGACGCGACGGATTTCGGCAAGCGTTTGCATGCACTCTTTCTTCGTTTCCTGGAGGCAGAACGCCGATGTCATGAGCACTTTGTCGAAGTAGTTGTCAGGATACGGAAGCGTGCTCGCCGAGCCGCACGTAAAAGAAACATTTGGATATCCTGCGAATTTTTTCTTGACGCGTTCGACCATTGTCGAAGAAATGTCGTGACCCTTGCACTCCGCGACATTGTCGCGAATTCGTTCAAAGAGCAAACCCCTCCCGGGACTGATGTCGAGAACTTTGTCCTGCGGCGAAAAAGGAACAAGCCGCATCACCTTGCGAATGCGGAAGTCTGCCGAGAGCGGGCCGTCCCCGGAGAGCTGGTAATCGTCCCAGAGGTATTTCGCACGCAGCTCGTATTCTTCAGCCCGGGTTGTGGCTTTGAGAACTCTAACCACGATAACGTTCTTGCGTAAATGGCGTGACGAGATAATCCCACCGGGATTTCGATGTACCGGTAATTTCCTCCGTCGGAAATCCATGAGCTTCAAGCCGGTTCTGCGCGCACATTTCGACAAACACGGGATCCGGAAAAAAAATTCCGTGATCGGAAGGGACGAGGATGGGTTCGACTTCGAGCGCGATACGAATCTTCTGGAAGACGAAGCGCGCAACACTCATCGGAAAACCGAACGGGCCGTCCTGTTTGAGTCTCCGCAGAAATCTCGCCACGGATGGAACATGCTCCGGCACGAGCTTCGACTCATCAACGATCGCGATATCACTGATGAAAATGGTCGCGGAATCTTTTGCTACGCGGCGGATCTCCGCCAGAGTTTGCATGCATTCTTCCTTCGTCTCCTGCAAACAGAACGCGCCCGTCATCAGCACCTG
>JANNUB010000210.1:0-3432 GCA_031394795.1 Ignavibacteriota bacterium
CCAGTTCGGCTACACGATTGAAGAGATCATGCTCGAAGCGTTGCATCGCAAAGGCGGACCGAGCAGCAACGGATTTGCGATGCCGTTCCATTACGGACACAAGAAACAACGCATCATCTCGCAATCGTCGCCGACGGGAACGCAGTACCTCGAAGCAGTCGGCACGGCGATGGGTGCGGTGAAGGATGGAAAGGATGAAGTTGTGTACGTCGCATCGGGTGAAGGGACGACGAGTCAGGGTGAGTTTCATGAAGCTGTGAATTGGGCGGCGCGTGGAAAATTTCCCGTCATCTTCTTGATTCAAAATAATAAGTTTGCAATCTCCGTTCCGATCAGCGAACAAATGGCGGGCGAGTCTGTCTATGGATTGGTTGCGGGCTACGAAGGATTGCATCGGTATCGCGTCGATGGTTGCGACTTCAAAGCGATGTACGACGTTGTTGCTGAGGCAGTCACGAAAGCTCGCGCGGGCGAAGGTCCGAGCGTTATCGAAGCGGACACGGTGCGTTTGCTCGCACACTCTTCTTCGGACGATCAGAAAAAATATCGTACGGAAGAAGATTTGTCGGAAGATAGAAAGAAAGATCCGATTCCGCGTTTCGAACATTTCTTGGTTGAACGCGGCGCCGCAAAAGAAGCTGACTTCGCGAACATCAAAAAAGAAATTCAAGAGAGAATTGACAGAGCTGCCGAATGGGCGGAAGAACAGCCACTCCCCGATGTGAATGACCTTGAGAAGTTCGTCTATTCTCCGAACGTTGTTGTTCCTGTTTCAGGATTTGCCGAACGCGAGTTCAGCGGACCAAACATTGTGCTTGTGGATGCAGTCAATCACGCGCTCGCAGAAGAACTCGAGCACAATCCGAAGATGTTAATTTACGGAGAAGACGTTGCGGGCAACAAAGGCGGCGTGTTCACCGCGACAAAAGGGCTGACTGCGAAGTTCGGCGACCGCGTCTTCAACTCGCCGCTTGCCGAAGCGAGTATTGTCGGAACCGCGTTTGGTCTCGCGGTGCGCGGCGACTACAAACCCGTTGTTGAAATTCAATTCGGCGATTACATTTGGCCCGCGTTCATGCAAATCCGCGACGAGGTCGCGATGTTGCGTTTCCGTTCGTACAACGAGTGGGCGTGCCCGATGGTGATACGCGTCGCGGTCGGCGGTTACATCCACGGCGGACTCTATCATAGTCAGAGCATTGACGGATTCTTCACGCACATCCCTGGCGTTCACGTCGTGTTCCCATCGAACGCGGCAGATGCGAAAGGTTTGTTGAAGACTGCATGCCGTGAAGAAAATCCAGTAATCTTCTGCGAGCACAAAGGTTTGTATCGTCAAGGATTTGCTTCATCGCCTGAGCCTGATAAAGATTATCTCATTCCGTTCGGACTCGCGAAAGTGAAACGCGCGGGCGATGACATTACAATTGTTACATGGGGAATGTTGGTGCAACGCTCCTTAGACGCCGCGAACAAAATTCAAGAGAAGCACGGCGCGAGTGTTGAAGTGATTGACTTGCGCACGCTGATTCCTCTCGACAAAGAAACGATTCTCAAGTCCGTCCGCAAGACTGGAAAAGTTCTCATTGTTCACGAAGACACGCTCACGAGCGGATTCGGCGGAGAGATTGCCGCCATCATCGCGAACGAAGCGTTCGAGCGGCTCGACGCGCCAATTCAACGCGTTGCCGCGAAAGACGCGCCTGTGCCGTACGGACCTGAGTTGGAGAACGCAATGCTGCCGCAAGAGTCGGACATCGTGAAGGCGCTGGAAAAGTTAGTGAAATACTGATGGCATGTATGATGCGATTGGACAAGACACAAGGCAAGCGCACAACGCTGCACAGCAATGAAAACGATTTTCAGTATTGGTCGAAGCAAAGTTATGAGAAACGTCTCGAAGCGGTGGACTATCTGAGAGATCAATACATACGTTTCAAGTATGATAAACGACCCAGACTTCAAAGAGTTTATACAGTTACTGAACGAAAACCGCGTTGAGTATCTTCTGGTTGGAGGATATGCCGTCGTGCTTCATGGCTATCCGCGGCTGACTGGCGATATGGATATCTGGGTTCGTCCAAGCGCTGAAAACGCCGAGAAGGTTGTTAAGACGCTGAATGACTTCGGGGTTGGTTCGTTGGGATTCAAGCTTGAAGATTTTAGCACCGAAGGGAAAGTCAATCAGCTTGGAGTTCCGCCAGTGCGGATTGATGTGATTACCGCGATTGATGGAGTTACATTCGACAAAGCATACGCGGGAAGAAGTGAGATTGAAGTTCACGGCTTGAAAATCAGCCTGATAGGTTTCGATGATCTTTTGACGAATAAGAAAAAGAGCGGCAGACCAAGGGACATTGACGATCTCAATAATCTAACCTGACATAACTATTCATAGCCTGTTGGTCAAACAGTGACCGAAACAAATTTTTTTTTATCGAATCAAGATCGTCTCGAGTTGTACCGTTACTTGCTGATGACCCGCGAAGTTGACAACGCGATCATCAAACTCTACAAGCAAGGGAAGATGGTCGGCGGAGCGTTCACGGGTTACGGTAATGAAGCCACCGCCGTTGGAAGCGCGTTCGCGTTGGAAGCGCACGATTATCTTTTCCCCATGCACCGCGATTTGGGCGCGCATCTGGTGAAGGGGCAATCGCTCAAGAATATTTTCTTGATGCAACTCGGTCGCGGTGGAGGTTTGGCGCGGGGACGCGACGGCACGGGACATTATGCCGACCCGTCGCTGAAAATTTATGGCAACGTCAGTCATCTCGCTGCGATGATCCCGATGGCGTGCGGCGTTGCGCTTGCGTCGAAGATGAGAAAGGAGAATGCGGTGGTGATGAACTACATCGGCGACGGCGGATGCAATGTCGGTGAGTTTCATGAGGGAATGAACATGGCGGCGGTCATGAAGCTGCCGTTCATCATGATTATCGAGAACAACCAGTTTTCGTATTCGACGCCGAACGCAAAGCAATTCGCCGCGAAGCAACTCTCCGACCGCGCCGTTGGCTACGGAATGCCAGGCGTTACAGTTGACGGTACGGATGTGCTGAAAGTGTACGAAGCGTGCAAGGAAGCCGTTGACCGCGCTCGACGCGGCGAAGGTCCGACACTCATCGAGACAATCACGATGCGAATGCACGGTCACTCACTCTCCGACGATGCATCGTACGTGCCGAAGGGAATGGTTGAGGAATGGAAAAAGAAAGACCCTGTTGAGTTGTTTGAAAAGAAATTGTTGAGCGAAGGTGTGCTAACTGAGTCTTCGCGTGATGAGATGCGCACGAAGTTGATTGGTGAGATTGATGAGGCGGTGGAGTACGCGGTTGCGCAGCCGTATCCTGTTGCAGAGCAGGCGGCGGAAGGAGTTTTTGCTCCATGACGATTACGAATGCCTCCCGCTTCAGTCTGAGCGGAGTCGAA
>JANNUB010000218.1:0-2297 GCA_031394795.1 Ignavibacteriota bacterium
GCCATACGTGACCCTCCCCGGCTTCATCACCAGACTCCGAGAATCCGAAGTGAGCCCGTCGGTGAGATTGGGTCTTGAGTTTCTGGTCTTGAATGCCTCTCGAACCGGCGAGGTCCTTGGGTCGCGATGGGCGGAGATCAACTGGGACGTTAAGACTTGGACAATTCCCGGTAACCGCATGAAGGCCGGAATAGAGCATCGTGTCCCGCTGGCTCCCCGATCCATTGAGATCCTGAAAGAGATCCAAGCCCTCGCCGGCGGGGACGGTCACCTCTTCCCTGGGCGAGCGCCCGGCCGACCGCTATCAAACATGGCATTTGCTATGCCTTTGCGCCGTCTTGGGGAGACTGTAACCGTTCACGGTTTCCGCTCATCATTTCGAGATTGGGCGGCCGAACAAATGAAGTTGCCCCGGTTTTGTGGACACCCGAACATTTGTGTTCCAGGAGTCCACGATGCCAAGGAAACGCCCACCCTATGCGCCGGAGTTCCGGCGTCAGATGATCGAGTTGGTTCGAGCCGGACGCACACCGCAGGAGCTGGCCAAGGAGTTCGAGCCGTCAGGGCAGTCGATCCGCAATTGGGTCGCCCAGGCCGACCGTGACGAGGGCCGCCGCGAGGACGGCTTGACTTCGGCCGAACGTGACGAGCTGGGCCGTCTGCGGCGCGAGAACCGCCAGCTCAAGCTGGAGCGCGATATCCTCTCAAAAGCCGCGGCCTGGTTCGCTCGGGAGACGGATGTGATCCCGCCGAAGGGTTCAAGTTCGTGAGCGAGAACCGGGCCCGTTACCCCGTTGCCGTGATGTGCCGCACCTTGGGTGTCTCCGCCAGCGGCTATTACGCGTGGGTCAGCCGGCCGCCATCGCGGCGCACCGAGACGGACGCGGCGCTGACCGCGAAGATACGCACCGCACATGCGATGTCGCGAGGCACCTACGGCGCGCCGCGCATAAAGGCGGATCTTGCGGAGCAAGGCATTCGCGTCAGTCGCAAACGTGTTGCACGGCTGATGCGGGCGCAGCGTCTCGCCGGTGTCTGCCGCCGCAAGTTCGTGACGACCACGGTGCGTGGCGGCGGCCGCCAGGCCCCCGATCTCGTCGAGCGCAACTTTACGGCGGAGGAGCCCGATCGGCTGTGGGTGGCCGATATCACTTACGTTCCGACCTGGGCGGGCTTCCTCTACCTGGCGGTGGTGCTCGACGCCTTCAGCCGCCGGATCGTTGGTTGGTCGATGGCGACGACGCTGCACACGCAATTGGTGCTCGATGCTCTGAACATGGCGCTCCGGCGGCGGCGTGCGAGCGGCGTGATCCATCACTCGGATCAGGGCGCGCAATACACCTCGATCGGCTTCGGCAACCGCTGCCGGCAGGCGGGCGTGCGGCCCTCGATGGGCTCGGTCGGCGACGCGTATGACAACGCGATGTGCGAGAGCTTCTTTGCGACGCTCGAGTGCGAGCTTCTGGACCGCCGCCGGTTCAAGACGCAAGCGGAGGCGCGCATCGCCGTCTTCGAGTTCATCGAGGGCTTCTACAATCCGCGTCGGCGCCATTCGAGCATCGGCTTCCTATCGCCGATCGAGTTCGAGCGCCGGTTCGCAGAGAGGGTCCTCGATCCCGGCGCACACCATCCTGCCGCCGTGCTCGCGGCCGTCAAGGCGCGGCCTAGAAGCTTCGCCGCTTGCCGCACCGCCAGCGTGCCGGCCGTCCTTGACCGCCGCTGCGCGCGACGGCCTGACCTTCGTGCAAGCCGGGACGAAAAGATGCTCGCAGCCGAACAAAAAGATCGACATCAAGAGGAGGACAACATGCTGTCAAACGCGCTACCCTGATCCCAAGCTCTCACCTGTCCATGAAACCGGGGCAAGTCCAAGCCTTCCTTGCGGCGCGATCTGATCTTGATCTTGCGAATCTGATTGAGCTGCTCATCTTCGTCAGTGTTGCCGTGCTGCTGATCACCTTGACCCCGATGGCCGCCATCGAAAATGAGTTACGATTTTTCGGTGCGCTCGGCACTGGCTTGCGTCACTTCTTCCCAATCCTGGTCGGTTATGTTCGTCTCTATTGCGCGACCTTGGTGCTCGCCATCGCCGCGGCGATTGTCTTTTTTATCGTCGTTATCGTGTCATCTCTCAATATGAATTCCCAGCAGCCCGTGCTGGGGATCCCAGTGGTGGCAATCATCAACCTCCTACTCGTGATTGTAGCCATAGTTGCGGCATACGCTTTTCAAGTGTTCACCCTGAGCCTCTGGTTCGCCTACCCGGCGATTGTCTACAGGCGGTTGGCAACGTGAAG
>JANNUB010000281.1:0-10283 GCA_031394795.1 Ignavibacteriota bacterium
ACCGTAGAGCGGAGCGCCCGCTCCGCTCTACACGACTCACAGCTTATCATAGTCTTGCGGCTCAACGTCGGGAATCTTGCTCATCACTTCTTCGTACTTCTTCTCGTTGTAGTGTTTTGATTTTTCTTTGATATAGTCCGCCGGCACTTCCTTTTTCAACTCCTCGGTTGAAACCGTTTCTCCTCGCTTCACTGCATCTTGTCCTTTCCGCACTTTTTCGATGACATGCAAACGATACATGATATCATCGAGCGTGGCTGTGTCTGGTAGTTTTGCTATTGCCCCCAACGCTGCTGTCTTCAAAGTTTCCGCCATGATAACCTCCGTTGTGACTATCTTTCGTTCGAGAATAAGATAGCAGTTACGTTTTGCTTCTGCAAACAGATTCTACAGCGCCAGCGCCTCTTTAACCAACGCATCCTGTTCCGCTTGATGAACTTTGAGCGAGCCTGTTGCCGTCGCCGCGCTTGCCTTGCGTCCCGCATACGTCAAGTGTTGACCGTTCGTCAGCAACTCATTGAAGTACGGCTGCACGAATGTCCACGCGCCCATGTTTTTCGGTTCTTCCTGCGCCCAAACAATTTCTTTCGCGTGATAATATCGTTTGAGCAACGTATCAACGTGCTCGGAGGCGAACGGATAGAATTGTTCGAGCCGAACGATTGCAACGCCGATGTTCGGATGCAACGCTTGTCCTGCCAACACATCATAGTAGACTTTGCCGCTGCAGAACACGACGCGCTTTATGCCGTCAGGATTTGTGATTGCGCTATCGTCAATCACTTCGTGAAACTTTCCGTTGAGAAAATCATTCTGAATCGAAAACACTTTCGGATGACGCAACAGACTCTTCGGCGTCATGATCACAAGCGGCTTGCGGCGGTTGTCGCGCATCTGGCGGCGCAGCACGTGGAAATATTGCGCTGGCGTTGTCACGTTCACGACTTGCATGTTCTCTTCCGCGCAGAGCTGCAGGTAGCGTTCAAGTCGCGCGCTCGAATGTTCCGGACCTTGTCCTTCATATCCATGAGGCAAAAGCAAAACCAAATCGCACGGCTCCTGCCACTTCGCTTCCGAGCCTGCGATGAATTGGTCAACGATAACCTGCGCGCCGTTCGCGAAATCGCCGAACTGCGCCTCCCATAACACAACCGCGAGCGGGTCTGCAACGCTGTAGCCAAACTCGAATCCGAGCACCGCCGCTTCCGAAAGCAGGCTGTCATACACCGTGAACTGCGCTTGCCCCAATGGGGCCTGCCCTTCGCGAATATGATTCAGCGGAACGTACTCCGCGCCGCTCGTTACATCATACAGAACGGAGTGACGATGACTGAATGTTCCGCGTCCGCTGTCCTGCCCGCTCAGGCGAACAGGCGTTCCCTCGACGACGAGCGAGCCGAATGCGAGCGCTTCCGCAAATGCCCAATCAATTTTCGCGTCGCTCTCCAGCAATAATTTACGCTCATCAAGGATGCGCTGAAGTTTTGGATTGATTGCAAAGCCGTCCGGCAGCGTCGTCAACGCGCGCGTGATATCGCGCAGCATTTCGAGCGAGACCGCAGTCGGTAAATGCGGTTGTGCTTTGGCAAGCAACTCGGGCGCGACTGCAAGAGGTACCTCCGCTTTGAAATGCATCTCGCGTTTCTGGGATGCTTCAAACGCCCGCTCGTATCGTTCGCGCGATTCTCTGCTGATTGCATCAACTTCTTCTTGCGCGAGAATTCTATTTCTCACCAATTGTTCGGCATACAACTGCCGCACGGACGGATGCGCCTTGATCTTTTTATAGAGAAGCGGCTGCGTGTAGCTCGGCTCGTCGCCTTCGTTATGTCCATGCCTGCGATAGCAAAACATGTCAATCACAACATCGCGTTTGAACGTTCGCCGGTACTCGAGCGCAATGCTCGCAACGCGCACGCAAGCGTCCGGGTCGTCGCCGTTCAAATGAAAAATCGGCGCTTGCACCATCTTCGCGACATCCGTGCAATACGGAGTCGAGCGTGCATCGTCCGGCGAGGTCGTAAATCCAATTTGATTGTTGATGATGATGTGAATCGTGCCGCCGGTTTTGTAGCCGTGCAATTGTGAAAGGTTCAGCGTCTCCGCGATTGTTCCCTGTCCTGCGAACGCCGCGTCGCCGTGAAGCAGAATCGGAATGATTTGTTGATGATCTTTGTCGCCGCGACGATCTTGTTTTGCGCGGACAACCCCCTCGACAACAGAATTCACTGCTTCAAGATGGCTCGGATTGGGCGCGACCGCGACGATAATTTCTTTTCCACTCAAACTCCGATGATGTCCGCTTGCGCCTAAATGATATTTTACATCGCCCGACCCTTGCGTGCTGCTCGGATCAACGTAGCCTTCGAATTCGGAGAACAATTTCGCGAGCGACTTCCCAATCGTGTTCGTCAAAATATTCAAACGCCCACGGTGCGCCATCCCGATGACAACTTCCTTCACACCCGCGTCTGCCGCGTCGTCGAGAATCACGTCGAGAATCGCCATCATCGTTTCGCCGCCTTCGAGCGAGAAACGTTTGTGCCCAATGAATCGTGTGTGAAGAAATTTTTCCAAACCTTCTGCAGCCGTCAACTTCTTCAATGTTTGCTTGCGCCGCTCGGAAGTAATCGGCTGCTGATTCCGGACCGGCTCCATGTGTTCTTGCAGCCATTGCTTTTGCGCCGGGTCTTGGATGTTCATGTACTCGACGCCAATCGTGCCGCAATATGTTTCGCGCAAGATGTCGAGAATATCGCGAAGCGATGCGCGGGGTTTGCCCCCAAGTCCGCCCGTAATGAATTCCCGATCCAAATCCCAAATCGTCAAACCATAATACGTGGGGTCAAGTTCTTGATGATGCCCCGGCTCGTTCACGAGCGGATCGAGGTGCGCGATCAAATGCCCGCGCACGCGGTACGCGTTGATGAGCTGGAGAACGCGCGCTTGCTTTTCAATGACCGCTTCGGTTTGACTCGCGCCGGTCGAGATGGGAGTCTTGTCAACTTCCCATCGCACCGGCTCGTAGGGAATCTTCAAATCGGAAAAGAGTGAATCATAAAACCTGTTCTCGCCAAGCAGCATTTGATGAATACGCGCAAGAAACTGTCCCGACTCCGCGCCCTGAATCACGCGGTGGTCGTACGTGCAGGTCATCGTCATCACCTTGCTGATGCCGAGCGTCGAAAGCGCTTCGAGGGACATGCCGTGATTTTCCGCGGGATGATTGATTGCACCCGTCGCGACAATCGCGCCTTGCCCCGGCATCAGCCGCGGAATCGAGGCAATCGTTCCGACCGTTCCCGGATTGGTGAGTGTGATTGACGTTCCTTGAAAGTCGGATGGATCGAGAGAATTCGTTCTCGCCTTCTTGATGATGGAATCATACGCATCAACGAACTGCGCGAAGTCCATCGTCTCGGAATTCTTGATGTTGGGCACGACGAGCGAGCGCGTCCCATCTTTGCGCGTCATGTCCACGGCGAGACCGATGTTCACATGCGGATGTTCGGCTTTATGCGGCACTCCGCCGATGCGCGCAAACGCCGCGTTCAAGTTCGGATGGTCGGCGAGCGCTTTCACAATCGCCCACGCGATGATGTGCGTGAACGACAGCTTGCCTGCCCGTCCGACAGGCGGGTTGCCGCTGCGTATCGCGAGATATTGATTCAGCAAGCGGCGGTTCTCTTCGAGAACTTTCACGGGAATTGTTCGGATTGATGTCGCTGTCGGAAGCGTGAGACTTGCTTCCATGTTCTCGACGATTTTTGCGCCAACTCCGCGAATGGCGGTAGCCTGATCGGACGGAGGAGATATCCCTTGGGAGATTGTTGGTGATTGTTGGATGGATGGACGTGCGATGGTCTGTGCTTGAGAGGTAGATTGCGAGCCGCTGCCGTTTCCACGCGCCGATTTGACGATGCCTGCGAAGTAGTGTTGCCACGTTTTGCTGACTGCTGCGGGATTTTTCAAATACTCTTCAAGCATCTCTTCGACTAACCCGGCATTCGGGCCGAATTCTTCGAGGATGGCCTGCAGATGATGCGCTTCCATAATCTCACTTACAAATGAAAACAATTGTGAAGCAAGATAGGGAAAACGGCTCAGCGATTCCACTGGCTCGGTACAACAAACAAACTGAGAAAAGCAGGTATCAAACCGATAGGAAAAATGGTATATGAACTTGCCGATGGTTCAGTACAAGAACTTTGTCCGAAGGACTCCCATGGAGAAGCGATTGCCTGCAATACCGCATGTATCCGGCAGTTGTTCCGCCAACGCGGGGTCATCAATAATCTGCTTGACGAAGTCGAACGTTAAGCCGATGTTTCTGTTGACGATTTCCTTGTTTGTCATTTCTTCATCTTCCTCTCATACATCTCTTTGTAGAATTCCCACTTGTCTTTGATGTCCTGCTCCGCGTAAGAAGCGGCAACTTTTAAGTCGCTAATTTCGATGGGAGTTTTTTCTTTGCCACGACAAGATGAATGAGGAATCTACCTGACATGGTGCTAAATGCCGAAACCTTGTTCTTTGAGATACGATTGAATCTTCGTGTCAAGTTGAGTAGCCGCCGATTTCAACTCTTCGTAATCATGCGCTGTAAAGGCATAGGCAGCATTGTAGTCGGCTTCCGAGCGGTACTTTTGGAGGCGAGTCAAAAGGTGCGAATCGTTCGGGGAGAGCGTTCCTGTTCTCACGAAGTGCATACCGATGAGTCGAAGCAGTCCTTCGTGACTTTTTGGCTCGAAGCCTTTTGTGTAAAGCAACGCCCGCGCGGAATGAAACACAAAATAATACAAGCGCGAGATGGCATCACTCAACAGTCCCCGCTCCGCAAGCACGTCGGCGGCTTGCAGTGATTCTCTTCCGCGCCGAAGTTCTTCAGCGATATTTGCATTTTTGCTGAGCGCGGTCATAATTCAATACCCTCAGACTCGATGTCGAGAGCGACGCGACGCTCACGTGAACGGAGATGCGCGAATTCTTCAGTCGAGAGGATGACGGTGGAAACGTAAAGGAAATGCTCAAGCTCGACGTCGGCAATGGCGTCAATAATGGAGTTCTTCAGTTTGCGATCCAATCCTTCGACGATGATGGCGAGATCAACATCCGAGGTCTTGTCAAAATCACCGCGCGCTTTCGAGCCGAACAACACCACGCGGTACGCTCGCCCATGCAGTAATGTTGTGAGCGAGGCTTTGATATCGTTCAGCACTGCTTTTTCTTCAACGGTGAGATAGGGTATCGTGTCAACCATGAAAAAAAATATCAAGAAAAAGGGTGTTAAGCAATCTTCGGTTCCAGCAGGATCATCGTCTCCATCGTTGCCGTTCCGGGAAACATATCGAACGGAATTGCGCGCGCAGCTTTGTAGCCGCTTTTCTCCCAGCGTTTCATTTCTTTTGGAATCAAATCAATCTCGCAAAAGATGTGAAGCACCCTCGCAGGCTTGCGCGCAGCAATACACTCAATCACGCCTTCCGCCGTTCCGTTGCGCGGGGGGTCGAGAAGAACGACATCATCTGGCTGGGAATTCTTCATCACGCGTCCGATACTCTCGACATCAATGTTGCTCCGGATGAAACGGGCGTTCGGAACTTTCTGGCGCCGTGCGTTCGCGATTGCGGACTCGATGGATGAAGGAGAAATTTCCACCCCGACAACTGACGCTGCGTGCTCGGAAAGGCACAACGCAAAGAGACCGTAGCCGCAATAGAGATCATAAAATCGCGATTGCTTCTTCGGCTCGAGAAGCTCCACAGCCGAGCGAATCATTTTCTCGATGATGGATTGGTTGATTTGTGAGAACGAGAGAGGCGAGGAGAGAAAATGTCGTCCCAGCACGCGCTGAAATATTTCCGGTTTTCCAAAGAGCTTCTTGAACTTCGGCTGTTTGCTCTGATTTGTCGCGCCAAGATAGTACTGCGGACTCGTGCTGTCTTCATACACGAACAGCCCGACGATTGCCGGAAAACGTTTCGTCAACGTTTTTGAAAGTGTATTCGCGGCGCGCAGAGCCGCCATTTCCTGCACGTTGAAAATTATTGTCTGCTCACGGTAGTTCCCTTTGATGACGACGTAGTTCAACTCCTCCGCAAGCCGCTTCGCGTACGGCTTGACGATGCTCTCTTGAATTTGCCGGTAAATGGCGGCGTGCTCGGTTGGCTCGATCGCGCACTGCACGACATCGAACGGCCCGCCTTCTTCGTTCGGACTGATAAGCCCCAATCGAATTGAGCCGCGCTCGTGAAACACTTTTCGTTTTGTCGTCGTCCGGTAGTAACGTCCAAGCGGAGAAGGAATGAGAGAAGCGAGCGGAAGAGAGATCTTCAGCGAGGACCAAAACTTTTGCAGCGCCTCGTTTTTGAGTTTCAGCTCGGCGGTGTAGTCAAGATTGACTGCGTGACAAAGTTTGCAACGCTGTCCTGTGGGAGATTGGCATTCACTAGGAGCGAGTTGTCGCGGTGTGATTTCGGCAGAACGAATTACGCAGCAGAGAACATCATCAAATGTTTGCACGAGGATTTCGCGCTGTTAAGGGTTGTCATTGAATTTTCTGCCCTTCCAATACCCGGGACGGCGGCTATGGTGGGCAACTGCGACGACTTGAATTTCTTCGCCGCGCATTCGATATACGATTGAGAATGGGAACCGCCGAAGAACGAAGCGACGAGTACGATAAATGTGTCGAGGCCATGATTCGGGGGATTTCCTAATCAAGAGCCTTGCCCGCTTCACTTCCGTCAATAGCTCATCGCCGAGGTTTCTCTGTCGCTCATCATACCAATGAGCTGCCACCTTAAGTTCGCTCGACGCTTCGGGGTGGATGCTTTCTTTTTTCACGAAGAGATTTTTCTATTTGAGACATGACTTCATCGAAGGGCACCATTTCCACTTTCCCGCTGTCAATCTCATCAAGTCGCTTCTTGATTTCTTCATCCCAGGCGGCTTCAACATCCCCCTCTTCGTCTTCGTCATGCAAACTCAGCCACACTTCTTCTGCAATTCGCTCGCGCTCGTCTTTTGGCAACTGCAGAATTTCATCGAGAAGTTTTTTTGCTGTTGAACTCATCGCATCCTCCTTGTCTTACTGTAATAACAACAATGCCTTCTTCAACCTCGCCATCGCTTCCTCAATCTCCTTCAACGAAACTGCCCCGACCGAAAGCCTGAACCACCCGCTCTCTTCTTTCATACCGAACGCTTGGAACGGCACGATCGCAAGGCCCGCCTCATGCAAAAGGTACTTTCTGATCTCTTCATTGGTGTGAAGTGTTTTGCCCGACGGAGTTCTTTTTCCGTTCAGCGCAAATCGGGCAGTTAAGTAGATCGCGCCCATCGGAGGAATCGCATCAATAGGAAATCCCTCTTTGCGCAACGCGAGAATTCCCGTGTACAGCGCATCGAGCCGCGCTTGAATGCCGGCCTTCATCGTGTTGTGGTATGCCTTGATCTCTTCCGTTGCGCTCAGGAGTCTTGCCACCGCCACCTGCTCCGCACGAGGCGCCCACGCGCCAACGTGCCCGATGATGCTCGACATTTTTTTAACGATGTCCGGCGGACCGACAACCCATCCGACGCGCACTCCTGTTGCCGCGAACGGTTTTGAGATTCCATCAATGAAAATTGTGTACGGCTCAAGCTCAGGTCGCAGGCTGAGGGGGTTGAAATGCACTGTCGAGCCGAACGTCAGCATCCAATACACCTGGTCGTACATCAGGAAGAGTGGGCGCTGCGCGGCGTGCCGCTCGCTCTTTGAACGCCGCGCATTCTCCTCCAACACCAGATCGCAGATCTCCTCAAGCGCTTCCCTCGTAAATGCGGTTCCTGTCGGATTGAGCGGTGAGTTCAGCGCAAGCAGGCGTGCGCCCCGTACATGCCGTTCCAACATCGCGCGTGTCGGAAGGAACGCATCTTCCCTCTCACACTGAACGGCGATAGCTCTTGCGCCGGTTTGATACGAGTAATGATTGTTGTTCCACGACGGAACAGGATACACAACGACATCGCCGGGATCAACAAGCGCGCGATACGTTCCATAAATTCCCGGACGCGACCCGCCCGTGACCAGAACGGATTCAAGTGGATAGCTGAGTCCGAGCCACTTTTCATAGAAATCAAGGATGGATTTCTTCAGGACGGGCATTCCGTCGGACGGCGGATAATTGGTTTCGCCGCGCTGAAGCGCATCGAGGATACTCTCCTCAAGAAATTTTGGAATCCGAAACTCCGAAGGACTGAAATCGCCGACAGTGAGATTACAGACCGATTTTCCTTCGGCAATCAGTGCCCGGATGTCGGCGGCGATTTTCAAAATCTCCGAGCCGATGAGTCCGTCTGCCATCGTCGAAACTCGTCGCGCCTCCGTTTCGACTCTCGCCCTGCGAAGCCCTGCTTTCAGCATTTACTTGTCTCCGATGAAAAGTACACGCCAAATATACGACATTCGGTTTCTCATTGGAAATGATGACGCCGCGTTCGGATGAGTTTGTCGGGTGCGGCTTCGGCGTGCGTAATGATCGAGCGGCTGTGCGCCGCTTAGCGTAAAGGTCGAGTTTCACCCAACCTTGTTCTGCGCACAGCGTTTACTTTTTTCGCTTGAGAACAGCTTTGCTGTAGAGTTCAAAACCCTTATTCGGCTCTGCCAACTCGAACGTTTCCGTGAATTCATTTTCGCCTGAGAACATGTAAGTTTCTTTCGCTCGCCAGCCCGACGGAATATTCTCAATCGCTTCGGAGACAAATACAATCGTCTTCCCATCCCTCGAAATGCTGTCGAGTTTGTATTGATTCACAAATCCTTCAATATGAAATTGTCGAAGCACAAAAGTTTTTCGGACGCCATCATAACTAATGTAACCGACATCCTCATGCACTTCACCTTTCGGATTCTTTTCAGTTGGCGGATAGGTTGATTTGTTCTTCACTTCAATAAATCTCTTATTCAACACAAACGTGTAGCTACGTTCGTATTTTCCTTTGCCTGGTTCGCCTTCGCCTGTTCCTTGCCATTTGCCGACAAAGAACTTCATCGGCATCCAGATGCTGTCGCGCTTCGATGGCTGTGAAAACAACAACATTGGAATGAACATGAGTAGAATTACAAATCGTTTCATGGCGAACTCCTTTTTGATTGGTGGTGATGATGAGTTAGTGACGCAAAGAGAAGATAACGTATCATCGAGAAGGAGAATTGTAAAAAACGGACATCAGAACACTACGTTTTCAGAAACAAGATACTCGCCTGGCATCAGCGCATGTTACCGTCTTGCTTCGGGTTTACCTCGCGCCATTGTTTGGCGGTGATTCCAAACAACGCCACGTTCAGCAAATCGGCTTCAGTGGCATACGTGAAATTGATTTGCGCTTTTGTCAGCGTCGGGGGAATGAGGTTTTCTTTGATGGCGTCGGTATGAATGCGGTAATTTACTTTGGCTAAGGTGCGTTGTAAATTCCATTCAAGTTTGAGATTGCTGCTTTCATTTTTCTTAAGCCGTTGAAATTCTGTAATCAAATACAATTTGAATTGAGGACTAATCCAAGACGCAAATTCAAAAGCAATATCACGGTGGGCAAATGTGCCACCATACCTGCCTGATTTTGAAACCATGCCTATGGCATTTGTTGTCTCAATCCATTTTTGTGGAGTAAGCGTAAAGCTGTTTGAGCCAGCTTCATTTCTAAAGGCATCGAATTCGATGCGTTTAAAACCTGGGTTATTTACCTGCTCCCATAAACCACAAAACTCAATAGCATTTCTGGTGCGTAGCCAGTTTTGAATAATATAGTTCGTTCTTTCTGCATCCCTGTATCGAGCCATATCTGTCAATGAGATGTAGTCCTCATTGTTTTGTGAGTAAAGAACAATTTCAAAACTTTCAACTTTTATTGTTTTATTTTTTGCCATGCTTGTATTTCTAATTGTGGGGTATCTGCCATAGTTAGTTAGAATTTATTTTTTCAATGGGTCGAATTCGACCTAATTAAACCCATCGAATTCGTTGTCCGCAATGAGCCAACATTACTTCACCCCCAACAACTCCACCAACCACAAACTGAGCGACGGAACATACGTGATGATGATGAGCGCGATGAGCAGAATGCCGATGTACGGCAGCGTTGCGCGGACGATGGTGAGAACAGGTTTCTGAAAACGAATGCTGGAGATGAAGAGATTGAGCCCGACGGGCGGCGTGAGATAACCGATTTCGAGATTGGTGAGGAAGATAATGCCGAGATGCACGGGGTCCACGCCGTATGCCATCGCAATCGGGATGATG
>JANNUB010000345.1:0-5322 GCA_031394795.1 Ignavibacteriota bacterium
AACACCGCCAACCGCCGAACGGCTTCAACTCCGTTCAGCCTGACGTGACGACAGAGCTTATGCTTCCCAAGCTCGCGCTTGAAATAGATAACATTCGCTTCTTCGTTCCGCTCGAAGTCTCGCCGACACTTGTGACGCTGCCGTGGCAATCGCCGCTCGAAACATGGGAAGAGCAGAAAATAAAAATGCTCAAGGTGAAAAGCGGCTTATCGCGCCATGTCGTTCGGTTCGTCGAAATTGACAATCGGCGCTTTGCCATCAAAGAAACCTCGCTGGAAAGCGCGCAGCGCGAACATGCAACATACCTCCGCTTGCGCGAGATGGAACTGCAAACGCTTGTCCCGATTGGTTACGTTACACGCAACGACGGGACGGAAATCATCGAAACAAAAATTGGGAGCCAGCCGCAAGAACGCGTCACCGGATATCTGATTACGGAGTTGATGGAGAAGGTCGTGCCCGATGCGTTTCTCTTCAAGCGCGGATTTTCTAAAGAGAACAGGAAAAGAATTTGGGATGCGGTCATTCGATTATTTGTTGATATGCACGTTCACGGCGTGTATTGGGGCGATGCCTCGCTGTCGAACATGCTCATCAACTTCAACACAGAAATCGTTCCAGAACTTGGCCATCGAACGAACTTGCGCGCCATTCTCGCCGATGTTGAGACGGTTGAAATTCATCGCTCAATCACCGATTCGCTTCGGCTCGCCGACGTGGAGTTCTTCATCGAATCTATGCACTGGACGGAAGCGGATTTGAAAGCGAGCGGCGTTGTGCGCGACTCGGTTATTACGGAAGCGGATGAACGTTTTCTTCTCACCACATACAAAGAGCGCTACGCGATTGAACAAGAGATGCGCTCGTTCGAACTCGTGACGCGCATGGACGTTGACAAACTGCTCGGCGATTTCGATGTGAAGGGATATGCGAAGATGTTGCTCAAGCATATCAACGAACATAAATGGTATTTGAGCGAGCGATTGAAACATGAAGTGCCGCTCACCGAAGCCGCAGAAGATTGGTATCGCGAAGTGTTTCAGCCTGTGTGCAAAGTGTTCCTTCACTACGGCTTCATCAATTTTTTTCCTGAACGAACAGCCGCGAGTCTCTACGTCGAAATTATGGAACATAAATATCTCATGAGCGAGCAAGCGCAAAAAGACGTCGGATTGGTTGCAGCGGCGAAAGATTATGTGAAGCGGTTTGCGAAGGAGAAACCTCCGCAGTCGTCTATCCGTTTAATGCTATCGGATTTGCGTGCGCTCTTGAAGCGATTGCCATTGCCGTTGCAGTCAGTCTATCACGCATGACGTGCATCCGACGCTGATCAAAAGAATAGCGCCCAATGAACTGAAGATCGTCTGGGACGATGGACACGAATCCGTTTTTGCCACGGACTTCTTACGCGCCAATTGTCCCTGCGCAACATGTTTGCATGAAAAGGAAGAAAACAAACGTCAAGGATTGTTCGCATTGCCGATTGCAAGTCAAACCGAATTGCGCAACATCGAACTATCGGGACACAACGCGATCGTAATTACGTGGGGCGACGGACATAAGACGGGGATTTATACGTGGGAGTATCTCAGGAGTTTGTAGAACGATTCGCTGAATCGTCCTGCGGGCAACGTAATAATTTTGAGTTCTGCGCAACTTCTGCCTTCGTATTCGTACAAGAGTAAGGTCTGTAGTACATCAATTCGAGTCAGTTCCTTGTCCGGTTACCGCAATCGGTTCGCGACTTCACTCAACTAATTACATAGAGACCCTTCGCTGAAAAGCGCTCAGGGTTGAAACATCAGGACCCTTCGCTGAGAAACGATCAGGGTTGAAACATCAAGACCCCCTCACTGAGAAACTCTCAGGGATGGGGAAACAACAAAGGAGGATGCATGAATAGATTCACACTCGCGCTTGCGCTCGTGCCGCTGGTTGCCGCGGCAATGATCGCAGCGCCGAAAGACACGAAGAAGGACACGAGAGTCTTTCCCTATCCCATCAACACGACGACCATGGATAACGGGTTGAAGGTTGTTTCAATTCGGTTCGATTCGCCGGGCATTGTAGCGTACTACACTGTTGTGCGCACAGGCTCGCGGAATGAAATCGAACCAGGCTTGAGCGGCTTCGCGCATTTCTTCGAGCACATGATGTTTCGCGGAACGGACAAGTATAACGCCGCGGCGTTCAACGACGTGCTGAAATCCATTGGCGCGGATAACAACGCGTACACCACGAACGACCGAACGGTTTATCACACGGTCGCAAGCGCTGATGCATTGGAAAAAATCATGGACGTCGAGAGCGACAGGTTCATGAACCTGAAATATTCGGAAGAGGCTTTTAAGACTGAAGCGGGCGCGATTCAGGGCGAGTACAACAAAAATTATTCAAGCCCGTTCCAGTCCATGTTCGAGAAATTGAACGACTCGGCATACGAGAAGCACACGTACAAACATACGACGATGGGTTTCTTGAAAGACATCCAGGACATGCCGAACCAATATCAATACAGCTTGAAGTTTTTCGATCGCTGGTATCGGCCGGAGTATTGCACGATTCTCGTCGTCGGCGACGTGAAGCACGACAATCTTGTTGCGCTCGCGAAAAAATATTACAGCATCTGGAAGCGCGGTTCGTACGTGCTCGATGTTCCCGTCGAGCCCCCGCAAACACAGGAAAAATTCGTCGAGATGAAATGGAAGGCAAAGACACTGCCGATTCTCGCGATGGGCTATCACGGTCCCGCGTTTTCCGATTCGCAAGTTGACATGCCGGCGATGGATTTGTTCTCGCAATTTGTGTTCTCCCAACAGTCGGAGTTGTTTCAGAAGTTAGTGATTCAAGAACAGGCAGTGGACTTTGTGCAAGGCGGTCAGCAGGATTCGCGCGACCCCGGGCTGTTTACAGTCTATACGCGCATCAAAGACCCGAAGAACATCGAGATGGTGAAGAAAGAAATTCTCGCGGCGATTGAGAAAGCGAAGACGACGCCGATTGACGCGAAAAAATTAGCGGCTGTGAAGTCGTTCATGAAATACAGTTACGCGATGGGATTGGACAATCCCGACAACGTCGCGAACAGCCTTGCGCATTACGTTTCAATGACGGGCGAGCCGGAGACCGTGAACAGAGTGTACGCGCTCTACGACAAGGTAACGCCGCAGGATTTGCTGATGGTCGCGAATAAATATTTCGGCGCGACCAACCGGACGGTTATTTTATTGACACAGGAAGGAGCGAACTGACATGAAACTCATTTTGATTGGTACGTTGTGTTTGATGATGACCGCGATGGCGTTCGCAAAAACTCCGCTGAAGGTAACGGAGATTCGAAGCGAGAACTCGCCGTTGATTTCGTTCAGAATTATTTTGCGCGCCGGTTCCATCAACGATTGGAAAGGGAAGGAAGGCATCAACGCACTCACGGCGACGATGATTACCAAAGGCGGAACGACGCAGTTGAAATATCAAGAAGTTGTCGCGAAGATGTATCCCTGGGCGTCGAACATGTACGTTCAGCCGGAAAAAGAAATCACGACGTTTGTCGGACAAGTTCACCGCGACCATCTCGATGAATTCTATACGCTCTTTTCGGATTTGCTGTTGAAGCCGCGCTTCGACCCCGACGATTTTACGCGCAACAAGGACGATGCGACGAACGCGCTCGAAAAAAGTTTGCGCGGTACCGACGATGAAGGACTTGGCAAAGAAGCGTTTCTCATTTCGCTCTATAAAAATCATCCGTACGGAACGGCAGGCTCGACCGTGCAAGGGTTGAAGGCGATCTCACTTGACGATGTGAAGGCGTATTACAAGCAAATGTACACGACGGGACGAGTCTGGCTCGGCATCGCCGGCGGTTATCCGACGTGGCTTGTTGCACGTATGAAAACGGATTTCGGAAAACTGCCTGATGGAAAGTTTGAGGCTGTTGCATTGCCGGCGCCGGAGAAGCCCGAAGGACTTGAAATTGATTTCGTGCAGAAGCCCGCACGCGCAACGGCAATCTCAATGGGGCATCCGATTGCGCTGACGCGAAAGGACAAAGATTTTTATCCGCTCATGGTTGCCAATTCGTATCTCGGCGAGCATCGCTCGTTCAACGGCGTGTTGATGAACCGTTTGCGCGGCGACCGCGGGTTGAACTACGGCGACTATTCGTACGTCGAACGATTTGTTGGCGGACTCGGCAAGCCCTTCCCAAATGTGAACACGCCGCTGCGCCAGCAATACTTCAGCGTATGGCTCAGACCGGTTCAGCCCGAGAATGCGCACTTCGCGGTCCGCAATGCGATGTATGAGCTGGAGAAATTTGTGGACAAGGGATTGACCAAAGAGGATTTTGAAAAGACAAAAACATTTGTCCTGAATTATTCGAAACTCTGGGTACAGACGCTCGACCGCCGGCTCGGCTACAAAATGGATTCGGAATTCTACGGCACCGACTACTACATCGCCCGCATTGAGAAGGAACTGAAGACGATGACGGTTGAGGATGTGAATCGCGCCGTCAAAAAATATATCGATCCAAAAAACATGAAGGTCGCTATGGTTGCCGACGATGCGAAGGGATTGATGAACAAAATGTTGAGCAACGATCCGTCGCCGATCAAGTACGCTTCACCGGTTTCTCAAAAAATATTGGATGAAGACAAGACGATTACAACGCTTCCGCTCGGCATCAATAAAGAAAAGTCGAAGCTTGTGCCGGTGGAGAAGTTGTTTGAGAATGAAAGTCCCGGAACAGTGATTGAACAACGAAAGGATGTGGAGAAGAAGAAATAATTTGCTGTGACATTCTGAGTCCGCCTTCTTCTGGCGGGCGAAGAATCTCACTGCGATCAATTGCGTAGCGGAATGATGGAGTATTGGAGTGTTGGAGTCGTAGGACTGTCTGTTAGTGTTTTGAAAGGGTGAGTCGCTTGAGCGGCTCACCTTTTTTGTTACAACGATTCGGAATTACAACGTATCCTTCGTTTTGAAGAGTTCTTTGAAGTTGGTGAGTGCTTTCAGCGCGTCTGCTTTGAGGGAACAGCGAGTAGTAGTAGCCGTTGGAACTTTTGAAGAGGGAGAAACTGGTAAGCTCGGACATTGCTGAACCCTTTCGGTCTGCAATTCCGATTTCAGAGACTGGCTGTTAGCAACCTTGTTAGCAATCGCCTCAAATTTTGTCGGAGCGGCGGGATTTGAACCCGCGACCCCTTGCACCCCAAGCAAGTGCGCTACCGGGCTGCGCTACGCTCCGTGTTGATCCAAGCTCTCCATGAAACTGCTGACTGTTGAACTGGGGTAAGTTGTAAGCAGATTGATTGCACA
>JANNUB010000391.1:0-3209 GCA_031394795.1 Ignavibacteriota bacterium
TTGCTCGCGCAGCTCGACCCGACATTCTTGCAAGCCTCCGTGAACGAGCAGCGCGCAAACGTTGACCGCGCAAAAGCACAAGTGAGCGAAGCGGAGCGCAACTTCAATCGCACGTCGGATTTGTTCGCGAAGTCGCTCGTCTCCCAAGCGGATATGGACGCTGCGAAGACGACGCTTGAAGCATCGAACGCGAGTCTCGCGCAGGCAGGCGCCGCGCTTGACCGTGTGAGCGTGAATCTTCGCTACGCGACAATCAAAGCGCCGATAAGCGGCGTCGTCATCTCGCGCAATGTTGATGTTGGACAGACAGTCGCAGCAAGTTTGCAAGCGCCGACGCTCTTCACCATCGCGCAAGACTTGCGCAAGATGCAAGTGCAGGCGAGCATTGACGAGGCAGACATCGGCAACGTACAAATCCGGCAAGAAGCAACGTTCCGCGTAGACTCGTATCCAGAAGAAACTTTCCGCGGCGAAGTGAGCCAAATTCGCCTCGCGCCAGTCATCACGCAAAACGTCGTCACCTACAACGTCATCATTGACGTTGACAATCCACAGCAGAAGCTGATGCCGGGAATGACGGCAACCGTTTCGATTGAAGTGACGCACAAAGAGAATGTGTTGCGCGTACCGGTGCAAGCGGCACGATTCGTTCCCCCGACTGACGAAACGGAAGATCAGCCTTCAGGTGATCGCCGCGCCATCCGCGAGACTCAACGATCCGATTCATCAAGCGCGCAAGGCGAGCGAAGAGATCAACGCGGCGGAACGAACGGAAATCCGTCGGCGGAGCAACGCGAGAAATTTGCGAAACGAATGGCGGAGCGCGCGCGATTATGGATTCTCGAAAATGGAAAACCAAAAGTGATCTTCGTGCAGAAAGGAATTCAAAACACACGCTTCATGGAAATCGTCGAGAGTAGTTTGAAAGAAGGCGATGAAATCATTGTCGGAACGAACGCACCGCAGGGACAGCAACAAGTCGGGACGAACAATCCGTTTGCACCGCGCATGCCGGGCGGCGGCGGACGGCGGGGAGGGATTTAGCCAGAAGTTGAGAAATCAGAAGCCAGAAGTCAGAGAGCAAAAATCCGCAATCGAATAATTCGCAATCCGAAATCCGAACATGCGTTTTCTCGAAATCATAAAAATATCCATAGACTCGTTGCTGCGCCACAAAACGCGAGCGTTGCTCACGATGCTCGGCATCATCATCGGCGTCGGCGCGGTGATTGCGATGGTCGCGGTGGGACAAGGCGCGCAGTCTGCAGTTGAAGCGCAGATAGCGAGTCTCGGCTCGAATTTTCTCATCGTGTTTCCCGGCGCGACGACGCAGGGCGGAGTCAGTTCGGGCGCAGGCGCCGCGCAAACGCTCACCGAAGGGGACATGGAGGCAATACGCGAGCAGTGCCCCGCAGTTGCCGCGGTCAGCCCAACCGTGCGAACCGTCCGGCAAGTGGTTGCAGGCAATCTCAACTGGAGCTCGACGATTCAAGGCGGCAACACGGAGTTCTTCACGATTCGCGATTGGCGCATCGAAAGCGGCGAGACATTTACCGAGCAGGATGTTCGCGGCGCGACGAAAGTCTGCGTTATCGGCTACACGGTTGCGAAGAACCTTTTTCCCGACGAAGATCCAATCGGTAAAACGATTCGCATCGCGAAACTGCCGTTCAAAGTTGTCGGCACGCTCGCGCCGAAAGGACAGAACGCGATGGGGCAGGATCAGGACGACATCGTCATCGCGCCGTTCGCGACCGTACAGCGAAAAGTTCTCGGCGTGGATTTTCTCGGCGCAATTCTCCTTTCCGCTGTTTCGAAACAGCAAATTCCCGATGCGCAGCAACAGGTCACCGAGCTTCTTCGCGTCCGCCACCGAATTTCCGAGTGGCAGGATAACGATTTCACGATCCGGAACCAATCCGATATCGCAACTGCGGCGACCTCGACGACAAACATCATGCAGATGCTGCTCATCGGCGTTGCGCTCGTGTCGCTCATCGTCGGCGGCATCGGCATCATGAACATCATGCTCGTGTCGGTAACGGAACGGACGAGAGAAATCGGCATTCGCATGTCCATCGGTGCGCGGCGGTTCGATATTCTCCAGCAGTTCCTGTTCGAGGCGATCATGTTGAGCTTGCTCGGCGGTATCGTCGGCATCGCGCTCGGCTTCGGCGTCTCGACGATGTTCGCGAAGTTTGCCGGTTGGCCCGTGATTATTTCGCCGCTTGCTGTCGCTCTCGCGTTTCTCGTTTCGGCGTCTGTGGGAATTTTCTTTGGCTTCTATCCTGCGAAGAAGGCTTCCGCGCTGAGTCCGATTGAGGCGCTGAGGTATGAGTAGCATCTTCACCCTCACATCCGATTACAAACCCAGCGGCGACCAGCCGGAAGCAATCAAGCAACTCACTGAAGGCGTGCTTCGCGGCGATACGCATCAGGTGCTGCTCGGGGTAACCGGAAGCGGCAAGACGTTTACGATTTCCAACGTCATCGCAAATGTGAACAAGCCGGTGCTCGTCATGAGCCACAACAAAACGCTCGCGGCGCAGTTGTACGGCGAGTTCAAGAGCTTCTTTCCGAGAGACCGCGTCGAGTTTTTTATTTCCTATTACGATTACTACCAGCCTGAAGCCTACGTCCCAACTTCCGACACGTACATCGCGAAGGACGCGTCCATCAATGATGAGATTGACCGCTTGCGATTGCGTGCAACGAGCGCGTTGCTGAGCGGCGACAGGAACGTCATCGTCGTCGCGAGTGTGAGCTGCATTTACGGCATCGGAGCGCCTGAGGAATGGGCGAGCCAGATTGTCGTGATTCGCAAAGGGGAGAAAATGGAGCGGAACGATTTGCTCCGTAAACTCCTGAACATTTTTTACATGCGAAATGATTTTGAATTCGTTCGCGGCACGATGCGTGTTCGCGGCGATGTTGTCGAAGTGATTCCGGCGTATGAAAATGAAGAGGCTATCCGCGTTGAATTTTTCGGCGACGTCGTCGAACGAATTTCGTACATCAACAAAACCGATGGGAAAGTTCTCGCCGAAACGGACTATGAAGTGATTTATCCCGCGAAGCAGTTTGTTACTTCGAAAGAGAGTCTTGAGCGGGCGTACAAGGGAATCGAAATCGAGCTTGAAGAACGCCTTACTGAACTTCGCACAGCAAACAAGCTGGTTGAAGCCCAGCGGCTTGAACAACGAACGCGT
>JANNUB010000397.1:0-6155 GCA_031394795.1 Ignavibacteriota bacterium
CTCTGCTCCGAGCCTAACCCGGCGGCTTCCGCCAGCAAATCTATCTCGGCATCAAGCTCGCTGATCCGTCTGGACCAGTCGCGACACACAAGGATCTTCTCGTGTGCAGAATTCTCCGGCTTCTCATCCGCATAAAACAACTCCTCGGTCATCTTTTCACCCGGCTTCAGTCCCGTAAAGACGATGTCAATGTCCTTCCCATTCTCTAAACCGCTGAGCTTGATCAGATCACTCGCGAGGTCTGCAATCTTAATCGGCTCACCCATATCGAGAACAAAAATCTCTCCACCTTCCCCGAACGCTCCGGCTTGCAACACCAGCTGAACAGCCTCGGGGATGGTCATGAAGAATCGCTCCGCGTTCGGGTCAGTAACAAGAACGGGGCCGCCGGAAACGATCTGCTGCTTGAATATCGGCACAACGCTCCCTCTGCTTCCGAGCACATTGCCGAACCGTACGCTCACGAAGGGTCTGCCCGTGCGCTCCGCCGCTTCGTTCACCACCAGCTCTGCGATTCGCTTCGTTACGCCCATGACGCTCGTCGGGTTCACTGCCTTGTCGGATGAGATCATCACAAAACGCTTCACGTTCCACTTTTCCGCCAGACGCACCAGCATTCTCGTCCCGAGAACATTGTTCGTCACCGCGTCGCTCATGTTCGATTCCATCAGCCCGACGTGCTTGTGAGCCGCTGCGTGAAATATCACCGTCGGGCGCAACGCGTGGAACATCTGGTTCATGCGCACTTCGTCGCGCACGTCCGCAATCACAGTTCGAATCCTGACGTCCGACGCCGCATACTGCCTTTGCAGCTCGCCTGCAATGCCGAAGATCGAGTTCTCGCCGTGTCCCACCATGATAAGCTCGGCAGGATGCAGCACGGCGATCTGGCGGCACAATTCGCTCCCGATCGAGCCACCCGCGCCTGTTACCATCACACGCTCGCCGCGAAGCACACCCGCCACATAGCACGTATCGGTCTTCACAACGCCCCGCCGCAGCAGATCCTCGATGTCAATGTCGCGAATCTGCGATACTTTCGACCCACTGAGGATTTCGTAGATGCCCGGGATAGTCTTGCTCGGGACGCCGGCCGCAGCGCACATCTGCACGACGTCCCGGATAGCCTTTCCATCCGCAGTCGGCATCGCAATGATCACCTCCGCCGCCTGACACTCCTTCGCAACGTCGGGCAAGTCTCGCAATGTTCCCAGCACCGACACCCCGTTGATGCGAACACCCAGCTTCCGTACGTCGTCGTCAAGGAGTCCGACCGGCTCGATGCCGAGATGCGGATTCATCTTAAGCTCTTTGATGATCATCGAACCTGCGGCGCCCGCACCGGCGATGAGAACTCTTTTCTTCCTGACGTTTTTCGGCTCATCATGATCCTTTAGGTCGTACATCGCTCGGAGACCGAACCGTGTACCTCCCACAACGAGCACCGTCAGAAGCCCGTCGATAATGGGAATGGATCGCGGAAGGGCGGGCGGAATAACATGAAGCGGCGTCAGCACGAGGAAATAGAGAAAAATCCCTGTCGCCATCGAAGTGAACGTTGCAGCGACGACCACACTCAGTTCGTCCACACTTGCGTAACGCCAGTAGCGGCTGTACAACCCGAATGGAAAGAAGAGAGCAAGCTTCCACATGATCGAGATTCCTGTGTACAAGATCAGTGGAGAAAGATACTGCGCTCCATCTCCCAGCGACTCGATGCGCAGCAGCAATGCCACGGCCGGGATCATGCAGAACATTATCAGATCAAATCCAAAGACATGTCTGTTTTTTATTTCAGAGATCAAGCTATGTAGGTGCTTCTTCATTGGATACCCCCCAGATGTGTTCAGAATTATCCGTCCGCTCAGTCAAGCATTGACAATTGAAAATTGACCATTGACCATTGACTATTAATAGTTGACCATAAATAAATTACTAACTGACTGATGTTACGCATGCATTAAGAAAAAGCTTTGCCACTAAGGCACAAAGCACACTAAGGCTTCACAAAGTTAGGATTTTCTTTGTTTTTCTTAGTGAAACCTTTGTGTCCTTAGAGTCTTTGTGGCAAAATTTTTGTCCGTGCGTAACATCAGTTACTAACAATCCTCACCAGCGTTCTCAAAATGACTGCTACGTCAGTGAAGATCGTTCGTTGCTTGAGATACGACAAATCCATCGTCAGCTTCCGCGGCAGCAGGACATTGACGTACCGGTCATGCCAGTTGTGACCCTGAAGCAGCGACTCTTCATCGCGAAACTCGAGCGACGCCGGGCCTGTCATGCCCGGACGAAACTTGAGAATCTCCTTTTCATTCGGCGAGTAGTGTTCCACATACCGGGGATCCTCAGGGCGTGCACCGACGAAACTCATGTCCCCTTTGAGAACATTGATTAGCTGCGGAAACTCATCAAGCTTGTACTTACGGAGAATCCTCCCGACCCGCGTGACTCGACCGTCCGCTAAGGCTGTGATGCCCGGGCCCATGGTGTCGGCATCCGGCACCATAGTGCGGAACTTGTAGAGATCAAAGTGCTTGCCGTCCTTCCCCACTCGCTTCGCACGATAGAGAATCGGTCCACCATCCGCCAGCTTGACAAATATTGAAAGAACTGATAGAAATGGAGACAAAACCAAAAGACCCACCAGGGATAGGAATGCTTCTAATGGTCTTTGCACGGCAGACTTAAGTAACAGAGAGTCTCGTAGAAAAATGATGACACAGCGCAACTTTTGAATGGGAGGGTCGTCGCGCTATGGCTGTTCGTTGGGAGGGACAAGGATTTCGCTTTGAACCAATCTCGTCTTGTATATCAGGTTCCCCACACCGCTGCAGGTTTCATCATTGCTCCTCGACGCCTTCGAGTCAACGCCGTCGTCGTGGACGTGTTGAAAATGTGGAACGAAACTGAATTGGATGATTGGGGAAACTTCGTTGAGAAGGATGGACAGGATGGTCGACTTGATTATTCGGAGCGGCAGACAAGGATAAGCAACACTTCAACCGACAATTAGATCCCATAGTACGCCCCTGGAATCCTTGGGAGAGACCCGCGAAGCGATGCTCTATGCGCTGAGTATCCCGGACTATCGAACCAACCTACTTTTCCTTCTTTGCTCAAGAAAGCCAGACCCGGCTCAATGCCCGCCGAGGCTGCCCGGTCGATTTCTGATTTTGCCCGATCGGCAACTTCTATCCACGCGGTCTTGAGCTCATATGGGGCGATCTGCAGTCCCATTTCCTCCATCTCGGCAGGATTGACGCGCGAATTTCTTTGCATTTGATTCAAGAGCAACAGAGGAGTGTAGCCTGGATCCTTTGCACAGGCAGACCAGATGATGCTGTGAAGCGGATAATGCGAGGCATTTGTCACCAAATCAATAAGGTCACGCGTTTCCGCGCGTCCTCCCATCGCAAGAGCTTTGTTCGTTAGTGCGTCGAACCGACTGAGTTTCCAGCCCAGCACGTCGTCCGGCTCGATTGGAAAAAAACGCCACGCGGAATCCTGACACCATTCCAGCTTGACACCGTTTTCACCTTTTGTAATCCATGCGCGTCGAAACGTGGGTGCCCAGATATCCTGACGAACCGAATAGTTGTGTTCAATGAGAAGATCAACATCGGCTTCGCTGGCGGCAATTACGGCTTCCTCAACATCATGAAACACATCGACATCGCTGCTAAATCGGGTAGCCTCTTGAGCATTGAGGGAAACTCCGCCGGCAACATAGCTCTTCGGTGACCGATTCTTTGCGAGAAGTCTGAGAACCTCAGATTGAAATGGAGTTAGAGGCATCGTTCGATTTCGCGCGCAGTCTGCCATGCTGCTCTGCCGCCGTTTTGGCGAAGCCGACGGATAACGAGTCGAACATCTTCGGGCGTACGTATGCGCGCGCGTGGTTGTCGCATCCAGAAGCATTCCGGATGCTTCGCTATCGCAGCCCTCGCACGGTACACGACCTCGGATGAAAGTTGTAGTGTACTTTCTCTGGTAGCCATGGTTGAACATACGTAAATCCGTGGCAAGCTGCCAGATGCTCCTCAAATCCTGAAATCCGTTTTAGCCTCACGTAGGCCGGAGCAACTGGGCGCAACATAGCGCCGTGACAACTCCGGCGGATTTGTCGTACGGCACACTGCCGGAGCCCACTGCCGTGACGACCCAGATAAATCACCGTGCGTACTTTGCCACAACATCCAGCACCGCCTCAATCACATCCTCAACATCCTCATCCCTCATCATTCGCCTGTTGACATTTTTGGTATTTGATATTTGGCATTTGTCCGAAGGACTCCTCTACGAGGGTCGTAGACCTTTTGGAGGAATTTGTTATTTTGCCTCGTTCTTCTCCACAATTTCCAAGACAGCATTGATCACGTCATTGACATCGTCATCCGGGGAAAGCGTGAAGCAATCCCTTTCGGTTCCGCTCGAATTTAAAGGATTGCTTCGTCGCTTCGCTCCTCGCAATGATTTTTTGGAGTGGACTCACGGATGAATGTGCAAAGGAATAAAATCCCGATATTCCGCGCCTTCTACTCCTCAATGAATCTCGCGCGATTCGCGAAGCGGGGCACAGAAAAAGTCGCTCAGCAGATCACAAGCCTTTTCTAATTTCTGCTGATTCCAATCATTCCTGGGTTGGTGGTTTCGTTTGTTGTTTGGAGTTTGGGTGTGAAAGCAAAGACAAACTGAAAATGGTTATTTGTTTGTCCGCTTGTACGGGAGCTTGGTTTGCTTGATAAGATCTTCAACCTGTTCGTATTCAGGATCTTTATGAGCGCCGATGTGTCCAGTACATACGGCGTCATGAGCGCCTGTCGCGTTCGCGTTCAGCCAGCAATGCATCGAGCAGTTTTCCGTTTCCGGATCCTCGGAGCTTCTTCATTGCATCGAGAGCCTTTTGTCGTTTCAAAGCATTCTTTGTTACTTCCGACTCTTCAAATTTTACAGACAGTCGAGTTTCGGGAGGCAAAGACTGCAAAAGGTTTTGCAGTTCCAGTACGGTTACATGTTCTATTGTTGGCACTGTGGTTGTCCTCACTTTGCTTTACATTCACATCTCAATGTAGTGAAAAAAAATCTCAAGGAGCAGTCTTTACATGATTTCCGATTTAGAAAAGCCAAGTCATAAAAGATTGCTATAATCTTTCCCGGGCTGTCACGGTTTACCAGCACCAACCCAGCACCGTGGCAGCTATATGGCAAACAGGCGGCTTCAGTGGTAAATCGTTGGACGGGACTCAGCCCCGTTCAACGCGCGTTCTTCGCCACGATATCCAAGACGGCATTGATGACGTCATTGACATCGTCATCCCTCATCTTAGAATAAATCGGCAGCGACACCACCCACGAGCGTTTGGCTTCGAGCCTTTCACCAGTGCCGTCGAAACCGTTGCCTCGTGATTCGTTGGACGGGACTCCCCGCTTTTCCCGGGTTGTCACGGTTTATGCGCGTTCTCCGAGCACCGTGACAACAATCAGGAACCAGGCGGCCTTGTTCTCGTCACGGCGCGTGCGTTGTGCGAGTTTGCCGTGACGACCGAAAAAATACAGCCGAGATGACGTCATTGACATCGTCATCCCTCATCTTTGAATAAATCGGCAGCGACACCTCCCACGAGCGTTTGGCTTCGAGCCTTTCACCAGTGCCGTCGAAACCGTTGCCTCGTGACTCGTTGGACGGGACTCAGTCCCGTTCAACGCGCGTTCTTCTCCGCCACATCCAGCACCGCCTCAATCACATCCTCAACATCCTCATCCCTCATCATTCGCCTGTTGACATTTTTGGAATTTGATATTTGGCATTTGTCCGAAGGACTCCTCTACGAGGTCGTAGACCTTTTGGAGGAATTTGTTATTTTGCCTCGTTCTTCTCCACGATATCCAAGACAGCATTGATCACATCATGGTCATTCATCCTTCTGCCGCAGGCATTCCTTCGGAAGACTCCCTCCGCGTGTGCGATCCAAATGGGTCGGTCGCTCCCAAGAATCACGAACCGAGGCGCAAGGAAAATAGTCATCCTGAGCGCAGTCCTGACCGCTTCTCAGGTCAGGACGGAGTCGAAGGATGCTCTGAACAGTCTTCGACTTCGCCCGCAACAAAGCGCTCGCTGCGCTCAGACTGACGTGCGACGCGTGTGCTTTTCC
>JANNUB010000423.1:0-4498 GCA_031394795.1 Ignavibacteriota bacterium
GACCGATGATGAGCCACGCTTGTACGCGCCACCGTTTACCAGAACGTTCACTTGTTGTGATGGTGAAGATTCTTGTCAGCTTGGTCCGCCGCCTTGACGTGGTAATACCGAACGCCACCGGCTTGATTCGGAGCAAGAATCGTTTCTGTGTTATCAACCCATGAGGTGCCTGTAATGGTTGAAGGGTTGAGCTTTACCCATTGCTCGGCGGCATCTTGTTTGTACACGTTGTACCCGCTAATATCGCGTTCGGTACTTGGCGCCCAGGTGATTGTTGGATGCTGGCCAGCCGCGCCCGTGTAGTTAGCGTTCTTCGGCGGCGCGGGCGCGGGGTTGCCGGTGTGTTTGTTAGTGTGGATCATTACAGAGGGATTTCCAAGGTGATCGTGATTTGATTGGTATGCAAAACTCAACCCTCCTGTGTTCTGAATGTCGACGAGCATGGCGTTGCTGGTGCTGGAGAAATGCGGGCCTGACTGGAATGATTGGGCCGGCATTGAATTGAACGTCCCTTGATTGTTTGCAAATATCCGGACCGGCGCTCCGTGTCCAGTAACGAGTATATCGTTCCAACCATCATTCCGGTTCGGGTCGGTTGGCGTACCCATGTCGCCAATGAGGGGAATGACACTATTGAAAAAGTTCGATGCACTCCAATGCGGGTTGGCATTGATCGTGCCGTTGCTGTTAAGATATGCTTTAACGATGTTATACCCTCCGACAACAACGTCATTGAAACCATCATTATTGATGTCGCCAACGGCCACGCCATCGATATTGTCTCCGAAACTGATGTATTGTTGCGAGCTGAACCCGTTGTTATTGTTGTTCATACGAACGGAAACGGTGGAGCCTGAATACGACACCAAATCAAATCGCGTATTGAAATCCCTTTTGTAAATGTCCTCATCCATCTGGGCAACGAGGATTTTGGTTGCGGTGATGGAAAATGTGTACGGAGACATGTCGAGATTACCATTTGTCAGACTCCTATAGGCCCTGACTTGGCTTCCATCACTTACGACAAGGTCTTCGAAATTGTCGCCAGCAACAAATGGACCCCACGCACCGTTTGTTGCACCTAGCGTGATTACTTGATTCGCGCTTGTTGCCATTCCATTCCCTGTGTTATGGTAAATGCGAACTTCGTTCTGCCTCAGGATAGCCAAATCGCGTCGAGAATTGCTTGGTCGCAGCTTCCCGAAGATTATCTCATTGATTGTCTCGTTGGTGCAGTTTGACGTCGTATTGAAGAACGTCCCGTCATCGTTAAGAAAATCTCCACTGCCGTTGTTGTAACGCTGCTTGCCTTGGTAGATCATTAGAAGTGAATATTCTGTTTTTCCCAGCACCAAATCGACATCAGACGTTGCGTCACCGTTCACAGGTTCGAAATCGAACGCCATTTTTGAGGGGAGGCATGGGAAACCCTCAATTGAAAATGATGTGACCATATTTGTCGTAGTGCTCAGATACGGGACTTGCCCGAAGAGCGATACCCAAGTGAGTATCGTCAAAAATACTGTTGCAAAGATAATGCGTTTCATGATGAGATTCCTTTCTCGTTTTTGAAGTAGTCTGAAAAATGGATGTGGAATTGTGTACATTACAAATGCAAACACACGAGGGCGCGTCGGCGACGAGCCATTGCGTTTCCTCTCGATCCTTCTGGGATATTGTTTGCACTGTCTGCTCTAACAGACGGATTTTCCTCTGGGCGGTGGTGCTCAGAACATCACCGCTCGGAGTGTCTTCTTGAAGCACGAGGCTTCATACTTCCCCCTTTCTTTACTTGTCGCTGCCTTCCTACCGAATGAGCAGCATTTTTTTCGTGAGTTGAGTTGTTGAAGTGCGGAGCGTGTATATGTACACTCCGCTAGGGAAAGCCTTTGCGTCCCACTGGACGTCAAAATTACCTGCAGATTTCATTTCGTCAACAAGTATTGCTATCCGCTCGCCCAAGATGTTGAACACTTCCAACTGAACGTTGCTGGTTCGAGCAAGGGTGTAGTGAATGGTTGTACTTGGATTGAACGGATTGGGATAGTTTTGCTCCAGGCTGAAGGCCAAGGGTTTTTGCGTGCCATCTTCGTTGACAGACGTAACGAAATCCGATTCGTAGTCCCGCAGACAGTGGCGGAACATGATGGAGGGAAGAAATGATGTCCACGTAAATAAGAGATTCGTCCGTCGATCTCTATCAATATCAGTAAAGCAAAAGTTGTTTATGTAAGCCGAGTCCAATCGCCACATTCCGTGTTTCTCACCTTGAGTCAAGTATGTATTTAGAACGCAATATGTTGTATCAAGTTGACTCCGGTCCCACGTATTTGCCCCCGCGACCACAAATTGTCCATTGAGTATTCCAGCATTGACCCACAGAGGAGAATTGCGCAATGAAGAATCGGCGAACACAACTCGCCATGTCGTATCGCGAACGTAGTCGAGAAGAAAGGCTGAGCCGTGCCCGATCGGTCCGGGCGCGCCGCTGAAGAATTCCATTGTCGAGTCGGCGTCGGTGTTCACGAACATGACCGCGGCTGTGCCCGATTCCAAGCCTGTGTAAATGCTTCGAGTACGCCACGCGCCGGCACTGCTGCGCCAAAGGTAATCTACATCCACAGGTTCGTACGCACCGAACGAGCCACCCGCAGGAACAATTTCTTCCACACCCGCGCCGTCAATCTGCCCCACCGCGAAGTCAAACGTGTAGCCGTAATAGCGCGCCAATTCTTGGTCGAACGCAAAACTGTTTGTGCCCCTAACTACAAACTCTGCAACATAGATCAATGTTGCATCCTGTCCCGACGGTGCTTGCGGATCGCTGTGTTGGACGCAGAGTTCACGGCGTCCATCATGGTCCGTATCAGTTTGACGCACCCTGGAAATACCGCCGGGACGGGTGAAAATAATATTCGATTCAAACATGCGGTATTGCCTTGGCCCCGAGCATTCAAGCAGTGCCATACCCCGCGTGGTCGTAGAAATGATTACAATTTCCTTTCTTCCATTGCCATCAACATCCGAGATCGCGTAGGGATACCCGCCGTTATGAAGCAATGTATCCCAATCAACAACGTAGTTGTTATCCGCAACGTGTTCATAGATCAGAATTAGGTTTGTATCGCCCTGACTGCGTAGAGTCTTGATGAAATACACTAACTCGGTTTTGCCGTCGTTGTCAATGTCATCGATCAGTAGGGCGGTAATAGGCTGGTTCTGCTCTCTGCTGCGCCACACCTCGCGAAAATTGAGCGGTGGAAAACTTGTTATCGTTTGCGGGAGCGATGCAAAACTTGTTTTAGCATTCAACATTTGTTCGTGCGAAAGCTTTTCCGAACGTCCGTCTGTAAATGTGAGAAACAAATCTCCCCAACTCATGTGGTTGTAAATCATCTCGTTGAAGCTGTCGCTCTTCTTCCATTCCATCTTCACTACCTCGCCGCTCACGGTTCGTTCATACAAGGGCTCATTGCCAAACGTCCCATTACCAAGATTCTGCCACACCTGTATTTTCGCGTCATGAACGTATGCGAGATCAAGCAGCGGGTCGGGATTGAACAAACCGAGCGCAACATTGGCTGGATACGGTCGCGCAGGCAGCCCGCGCTCCACGCGCACGCCGAAGCTCTGGAGCGTGCGGCCAGAGCCTCTCGCGCTCACGCTTTGCTGAGCGAATATTTGTTGATTGGAAACAAGAAAGAACAGAAGTATTGATTGCAGCGTGCATCGAGTGTTCATCACAAACCCTTTCTCAAAGTGAATGCACTGAACTCGCCTTAAGCGAGGAACGAATTATCAAACTTCTCTAAAGAGCATATAGAAAGGAAAGGAAAGGAAAGGAAAGGCATCCCCTCCCCACCGGTTTCACTTTCGCATTTCCTCGCGACACAATTGTTGAAGAGGGCAACGCTTGCTCTGCGATTCATTGAGCAAGTGACGTGCATTGTGTCGAGGGGCTGAGGAAAAGCTACGCAGCCCGCGAATGAGTGTCAAGTCAAATTGTCGTGAGGCAGGCATAATATACTGAACCAGCCCGCTGCTCGCCATACCGCGATCGCGGTATTTTTTGTCGTCGGGCGTCGTGTAGATGGACTCCATCTACCATGAATTGTTGCGGTAGATGGAGTCCATCTGCTGTTTACTTATTGAGTATCAGCTTGCTGATTTTCGAGAGCTTCACACTGCCGTTCATATCCGTTGCTGTGAACCGCGCAAAGTAGACGCCGCTCGCAACACCGCTCGCGTTCCATGTTGCAGAATGGTAACCTGCCGCTCTGTTCTCATTCACAACCTCGCCAACTTTTCTGCCGAGCACGTCGAACACATTCAACGAGACGAAAGCATCTTCCGGTAAATCGAACTCGATTGTCGTTGATGGATTGAATGGATTTGGAAATGCCGCGCTCAAGACAAAGTCCGTGGGAATGACCGATGATGAGCCACGCTTGTACGCGCCACCGTTTACCAGAACGTTCACTTGTTGTGATGGTGAAGA
>JANNUB010000453.1:0-10857 GCA_031394795.1 Ignavibacteriota bacterium
GAAAGACTGAGATGAAACCGAAAACGTTCGAGCAGTCCAGGGATCAGATTGCCCAGCGGCTCGCGGGCGCGAGAAAATTAGAAGTTGTCGAACACGCGGTGAACGCTCTGCGATCACGGGCGCGCATTTCCGTGAATGCGGAAACTCTCGCGAATATCGTCATCAATGTCAACTCATGAAGCAAGGAACGCAACGATGAAATCACGATGTACCATATTCATGCTCTCCGTCCTGACGGCGATACAGGCGTTTGCCGGTATAACGGGAAAAATTACGGGCACGGTTCTCGATGCTCAGAATAAGGAACCGCTCATCGGGGCCACGGTCATTGTGGAAGGAACCCGCCTCGGCGCTGCAACAAACATCGAGGGCTATTACGTCATTCTCAACGTGCCGCCCGGAAAATACAACGTCATATCGTCTTCGGTCGGATACAACAAGAAGACCGTGACGGGTGTTGCGGTGTCGGTTGATCTTACCACGACACAGAATTTCGAACTCGTGTCGGACGCTGTCCAGGTGGGAGAAGTCATCGTCACCGCAGAGCGCCCGGTCGTCAAACGGGACCTAACGTCTGCCGAAGCGCGCGTGGATGCTTCAACAATTGAATCGCTCCCCGTGCAGGAAATTTCGGAAGTGCTCTCATTGCAGGCAGGGGTTACGGTTGATCGAGGCGGCGGCATTCACATTCGCGGCGGGCGCACAAGCGAAGTCGCATATTGGATTGACGGTGTTTCTGTCTCCGACGTGTATGATGGCGGGCAGGCGCTCTCTGTGGACAACAGTGGGATTCAAGAGCTGCAGGTCATCAGCGGCACGTTCAATGCGGAGTACGGCCAGGCGATGTCTGGCATCGTCAATATTGTGACAAAAGATGGCGACCAAAAATTTCGCGGGAGCATCCTGTCCTACATCGGCGACTATTTCAGCGGTGAGAAGAGTTTGTTCTACAATATCGCCCGCCTCAACATGATCGACAACAGAAATCTTCAGGGGAGTTTCAGCGGACCGCTTCTCCCCGACCTGACGTTCTATGTTTCGGGCCGCTATTACAAGACGAACGGCTGGCTTTACGGCAATCGCGTATTTAACATAGATGGGAGTATCGCCAATGCGCCCGACTCGGTTCGCAATTCAACTGGCCAGCTACTCTCCATTGTCCCGAAAGACAATCCCGTGCCGATGAATGGGCGTGAATTGTACCAGGGACAGGCGAAATTTTCATTCCAGCTTGGAGGTTGGGGGAAGTTCGCTCTCAGCGGCATTGGAAGCAGATCCACCTTCCGCGACTACAGCCACGATCTGCAGTTTGTGCCGGATGGCGATGCAACGAAGCGCGACAAGAGCTACAATCTGACAGGTCTGTGGACGCACACGCTCGGCTCCGCGACGTTCTACACTCTCAACCTTTCGTACTTGTACAAAAAATTTCAGGAGTACCAGTTCGAGAATCCCCTCGATACCCTTCAGCTCATCAATCCGTCGCTTCCCGTGAAACCCCTCTATGCTTTCAACACGTTCAACACAAGCAACCACCACTTCGAACGCCGTACCGAAACTCGCGTTGCCAAGTTCGATATCACGAGTCAACTCGACAAGCTCATTCAGGTAAAGGGAGGAGTTGAGGGGAGGCTTCATCGTCTGTATTTCCAAGACTACAACACGACGTACGACAACACGCTCTTTCAAGCATCGGGCCGGCTTGTTCATGCAATTCCAGAGAGGACCGGTCCGAATTACCAGGAGTATACCGAGAAGCCCACAGAATTTGCCGCGTATGTACAAGGCAAAGCAGAATACGACAACATGATCGTGAATCTCGGTCTGCGCTTCGATTACTTCAATTCCAACGGACGCGTGCTTGCCGACCCTCAGGACCCGAACATTTACAATCCGCAGAAACCGGAGAATGTCGCGCGCACATTGGAGCAGCGCCGCGCAACGTGGTACAATAATGCAGCGGCAAAAACATTCGTCAGTCCGCGGTTCGGCATTTCGTATCCCATCACCGACAGAGGCGTTCTGCATTTCTCCTACGGGCACTTCCTTCAAATTCCCTCATTCATTTTTTTGTATCAAAAACCTGAATTCAAAATCATCGAGCAAGATGGAACGCAAGGGATCTTCGGCAACGCGGATTTGGAGCCGCAAAAGACCGTGATGTACGAAATCGGTTTGCAGCAGCAATTTGGCGAAGACTACAGCGGCGACTTTACGATGTTCTATCGTGACATTCGCGACTGGGTGACGACGACGTCGCCGATACCGATCGGCTCCGTCAATAGCGCGCGCAAATACACGCAATACACGAATGAAGATTATGCAAACGCACGAGGCATAACGGTTTCATTCAACAAACAGCAAGGAAGCAATCTCGCACTCAGTTTGTCGTACACGTTTCAGATTGTCGAGGGGCTGAATTCCAATCCCGACGACAAAAATTCAAGAGAACTTGGCGGCGCGGACTCGGTCCGTTATCTGTCCGCGTTGAATTGGGATCAGACACACACGGCAAACCTCTCGGTCGGTTACAGTGAGCGGAACGACTGGGGCGTTTTCCTGATCGGACGCTACGGCTCGGGCTTGCCGTACACGCCGTCATTGAATCAGGCCGATTTCCGCGGCGAGGATGCCTCCAACGGCGTGCGCGAAAACAGCCGCCGGAGACCCGACAACATTACCTTCGACCTGCGTCTTTTCAAGAACTTGGAGTTTGCCGGACTGGAGCTGAGTCTGTTTGCGAAAGTGTTCAACGTGTTCGATACACGCAACGAGCTCGATGTGTATGGTCAAACCGGGCGGGCAACAGCCACCCCACAAAACCTTGGGATTGGTAACATCGCGGGAGGAAATCGCGTGAACACAGTTGAACAATATCTCAAGCGGCCTGAGTTCTATTCGGAGCCGCGGGAAATTCAATTTGGTATGGAACTGAACTTCTGATTATTATGTGGAGAAACATGAAGCGCTTAAGAGTTTTATTTGTCACCGCCTTGCTTGCGACAAGCGCGTATGCACAACTCCAGCACACGCCAAGCCGTGAGCGGGTGTTGTTGGGCAACCGGTTCCGCACAGAGATTGACGGCAACAACCTGCGCACGAGCGTGTTCAACTTCCTTTTCAGTGGCCGCATAGGCGGCGGAGCAAATGATGGCGTGCCGTACGAGTATCCAAAGAATACCGGACGCATGTATGTTGCTCTCGTCGGGTTGTTCCTTGGCGCCGAAGTGAAGGATAACAGCGGCCAAACGACTCAGATCGTCGAGTGGCCTGCGTATCACACAGACCCGGCAACAGGAAAAGACTGGAACATCAACGTGATCGGCAAGCCGAAGCCGTACTGGAATCAGGCGCGGCAGCGCATTGCCAAGAGCGATGAACCGGACACCTGGCCGGAATCATGGCCGGACAAGGAATCCGATCCCGGTGATCCGGGCTGGCGCGGAAAATGGAATGGATATTTCGGAAAAAACCAATTCAATGCCGATCAGGAACTTTACTATCGCTCGGGCGACGACAACTATGATCGCTGGAACTACACACCCGATACGACGGATCGCCCACGCAAAGGTTTAGGCCTGACTGCTGATGTGCGCGCATTGGAATGGTCGCAGGCAAGCGTCGCCGACGCAGTGTTCTTTATCCATGAAATCAAGAATGATGGGACGAAGCAAATCAATAAAGCTGCCGTAACCCTCTGGCTCGCCGACTTTGTTGGCGGTAATGGTGATTCGCAAGACGATAAACCCGACTTTGACCTCCTGCGCGATATCGCTTTCTCATTCGATGCGGACGGCGTTGCATCGAACCCCGCATTTGCAGGAGCATTCGTGGGAGGCGCTGGCACGCTCTATCTCGAAACGCCCGGGAACGCGGTTGACCGAATTGACAACGACGGCGACAGTCCTGAGTATGACACAGGACCCAAAGTGGTGGGGACGATGTTTGCGGCGAGGAACATTCCCGGTACAGCGACGGAAGTTTCGGGCGACCAACTCGACAACAACCATAACGGTTTGATTGATGAGGATTCCACGTACATTGCATTCGGTCAACAGCGCGGCGTCGGTTATGCGGATGGCATAGACAATAACGATGATGGCGAACCGGGCAGCCCCGCTGTGACACAGCAGATGATCAATCAAGCGGCCACGGACCCATGGAAACGATGGCCGCCGAATCCGGAGAGCGATCCGTTCTGGTCCCCAAACAATCCCTTCAAGCAAGAATCAATTTGGCTTATTGACATCGGGGCTGAAGATGTTGGCAAGCGCTACAAAGATAACATTGATAGCGACGGTGATACCACATTCTCGGGAAGTCTTCCCACCGTAACGACGGCAATGGTGCAGCAAGCTGCCGGTGATCTGTACAAACGCTACCGGGTGCCCGGGACGAACGTCATTCTTTACGACCTTGGACCGGAAGATGTCGGCAAACACTACACCACTTCCGCCGATGGACAACGCAATCAAGGAGTTGATGAGCGGATTGATGAAATGTGCGACGAGTCGCGCAACAACGGCGTTGATGATGATGAAGACTGGAACGTGATGACGGATGATGTCGGTCTCGACGGCGTTCCCGATAGCCGCGACCTCGGCGAAGGTGATCGCAAGCCGACTTCCGGCGCAGGAACGTCATTCCCTGGCGAACCAAACACCGACAAAGTGGATGTGTCGGAGGCTGACCAAATTGGTTTGACAAACGTGCAGTACGACGCTGCCGGAACTCTCCGGAATACAACTCCGGATGCCGGCATTTGGGCGAAGTATATGCTGCCGGGACAGTTCATCAATCCGGCGATCATTCAGGTTGGTGAATATGATCTGTTCGTCTCCTCGGGAGTCTTTCCGCTTCGACCGGGACAGATCGAGCGCATTTCCATTGCGGTCGTGATGGGCGATGCAATTCGCGCAGGCAATGCAGATGCGAGCGGTGCGCGTGCAAGCATTCTCTCCAAACGGGAAACGGCAGTTCTCGCGTACACCCAGGATTATCAGTTCGCACAGGCGCCGATCGAACCGGCTGTGACAGCCGTGGCAGCCGACAGGAAAGTTACTCTGTATTGGGACGATGCGTCGGAGAATTCGGAAGACAGATTCCTAAGTGGGATCACAGGGGCACGGGTGGAGGATTTTGAAGGCTACAAAATATTTCGCGCGACCGATCCCGCATTTGAAGATGCACGTCTCATCAAGGATGCATACGGCAATCCGGCGCCGTGGCTTGAGCCGATCGCCACATTTGATTTGAGAAATGGCATTGACAGTCTCCATCCGGTTGCATTCAATGGAGTGCAATATCGTTTGGGAAATGACAGCGGCCTTCGCCACAGCTTTGTTGACACGACAGTTCAGAACGGCCAAAAATACTACTATTGCGTGCGCGCATACGATAGGGGAGCAGTGAATCTGCCGCTGCAAACACCTCCCGGGCAGGCTCCGCGTTTCATGAATATCAGTCCCGCGGAAAGTCCCTTGCGCTTGAGTCTCGATGCGGCGACCGGTCGCGTTCTCTCCATTGGCAGATCTCTTGCGATCGTTACACCTAATGCGGCTGTCGCGGGTTACGTTGCTCCGAGGGTCAGCAAGATCCAGCTCGTTGCAGGCAGTACGACGGGGATTGTTGACTACACAATTGTGGATCCGACAAAAATCCTGAACAACCACAAGTACCGGCTCACGTTCGAAGATACAGTGCTCGCGGGACAGTCAGGCGCGCCAGATACGTTCAAGACCAAGTCGTTTACACTTACCGATGCGACGCCGGGCTTGGCGGAACGCGCTATCATCAACAAGAGCCGTGCACTGGAAGATACCGTCGAGCAGCCGTTGACCGATGGCTTCCGCTTAACGATAAAAAATGAGGAGCGGTTCGGCATCAACCCGGATCGCAGCGGATGGAGCAACGACAGCGTCCAAAACTATGATTTCAAGCAGTGGGTGAACCAGTTTCTTCGCGGTGCTCAGCGACCGAATGACTACCGGATCGTTTTCGGATCGGTCGGAACAGATACGTCGCGTGCATTTTCGATAAGCGCGCCTGCCCCATTCATTCCACCTGCGATTCCTGTTAACTTCAAAGTCATCAATACGAGTGAAAGTCGAAAAATCAGCGTTGCGTTTTTCGAGAAGGATTTAACCGGCGGTCCGGGACGCTTTACCTCTCGGTTCGATGCACTTTTCGGACAAGTCGAGAGCGACGTGGTCGTCTTTTTCGAAAAGGATTTGCGCGATTCGCTTGTTGCGACATGGAGTGTGCAGCTCGACTTTGATACGTCCAGGGCAAGACGGCTGCCGGCCGCAGGTGATACGCTCGATGTCGTCCTGTCAAAACTCTTTCGCTCGACCGACATTTTTGAGTTTACAACAACTGCTCAAACCGTTGACAAGAAACTCGCGAAATCATCCTTGGACAAAATCAGGGTTGTTCCGAACCCCTATATTGCAGCAGCAACATGGGAAGAGAAGAGCATCTACACAAGCGGACGGGGAGCGCGGGCGATTCATTTTACGCGGCTGCCGCAGCAATGCACGATCCGCATCTACGCCATCAGCGGCGAGCTGGTGAAAGCCATTGATCATAACTCCGACATTCTCGATGGTGAAGAAACGTGGGACATGCTGACGCTTGACAATCTGCCGATCTCGTACGGCGTGTACATTTTCCACGTCGATGCTGGTGAGTTGGGTGAAAAGGTCGGCAAGTTCGCAGTGATTAAGTAACTGCTATGAAAATAGGCTTGTAGAGCGATTCTCCAGAATCGCTCATTCCGTCCGCAAGAGCGACACTGGAGTGTCGCTCTACAAGAGTAATGAAAAGGAGACGAACGTGAAAACGAGAATACAGAATATGGGAGTGATTGTCATTGCAGTCTTCATAGGTCTTCACTCGCTGGATGCTCAGACGATAACGAAGGTTGGAACGACGGCGGCAAAATTCTTGAGCATCCCCGTTGGGGCGAGAGCGATCAGCATGGGAGGCGCATTCACGGCAGTGGCAAACGATGCGTCGGCGATGTTCTGGAATCCTGCGGGCATTGCCGGGATCTATCAGAATGAGGCGATGTTCTCCCACTCAAGCTGGATTGCAGACATCAACCTGAATTTTGCAGCGCTCGCATTGCCGATCGAGGGCGTGGGCACGATCGGTTTGTATTTTACTTCCATGTCAATGGACGATATGGAGAAAACCACGGAGCTTAACCAGGATGGGACCGGACAGTTCTTCTCGGTCGGGAGCATTGCTGCGGGTGTGTCCTATGCGCGACGCCTCACGGATTGGTTCTCTCTCGGCGGCAGTTTCAAGTACATCAACGAACACATTTCAAGCTCCAATGCAACCGGCTTTGCCTTTGAGATCGGGACTCTCTTCGCTACGCCATTTCACGGATTGAAATTTGGCGCGGGAATTTCTAACTTTGGGACGAAGATGCAGATCCGCGGCGATGATCTCTTGATCGTCAAAGACATCTCACCGAACGCGGGCAGCAACAGCAACCTGAACGGTTTCCTCGGTACCGAACAATTCGACCTGCCGCTCAACCTGAGGATCGGGTTTTCGTATGAACCGATCAGCACCGAAGACCAGCATTTGCTGCTCGTCGCGGACGCGCAGCATCCGAACGATAACTCGGAAAGCGTGAACATCGGCGGTGAGTATTCGGCGTTCAACAATACGATTGCGGTGCGGGGCGGCTACAAGGCGCTCGGTCTCAAAGAGAGCGAAGAGCGGTTTACCCTCGGCGCAGGGCTGCGCTACCCCATTTCGGAAACTCTGATTGTGAAGTTCGACTATGCATACCAGAAGATCGATCGTCTCGGCAATCCAAGCCATTTTTCCATCAGCATTTTGTTCTAATTCATGAACCCATTCACAATGGAGGAGGACGCCATTATTCTACAACACAAGTAACGCTGTACCACAATTCACAAAAACATTTTCACAAACAAAGGAGGTCGTAATGACCAAGCAGTTTCTACGCTTCGTTGTTCTGACGCTCGTGTTCGTTGCGTTTGGCGCAATCGACATAGCGTCGGCACAAAACCCCGTCACCTTCCGCGTCCGGATGTCCATCAAGATGCGCGAAGGTACATTCCAGCCCGGCAGCGGTGACATCGTTCGCGTTGCCGCCGCCTTCAGCGATTGGGGTAACTCAACAGATACGCTGCGTGATATCGGCGCGGTGGATAGCGTGTATGAAAAAGTCATCAGTCTTCCCACCGGCTTCATCACGAACGGGTACAAGTTCCTGAAGACGTTACGAGGCGGCATCGATTGGGAATCGAATTTTCCCAACCCTTCAAATAACAGAGAATATACCGTACCGGCGGGCGGCGCCGTATTGCCGATTGAGTGGTTCGATCGTGATTCTATCTTCACAGCTGCCAGTAATGTTCCTGTGACATTCCGGGTGAACATGAGTATTAAGATTCGTGAAACCGGATTTCAGCCGGGCGCTGGTGATATCGTGCGTATTGCGGGAAGTTTCAATGATTGGCAAAACTCAAGGGACACGCTCAAGGACCTTACACCGATTGATAGCATTTACGAAAAGACAGTCACAATGCTTGAGCACACTTCGATCAATTTCAAGTTCCTGAAGACGCTACGCGCCGGACTCGATTGGGAATCGAACTTTCCAACAACAACGAATAACAGGGTATATGTTGTCCCTGTTGGCGGTGGTACATACCAAGGGGGTTTCTTCGATCGCGATTCCATTTTCACTCCTCCAGTTGCTGTTTCTGTTACATTCCGGGTGAACATGCGCGTGAAGATACTTGAAACCACATTCCAACCGGGCGCCGGTGATATCGTGCGCGTTGCGGGAAGCTTCAATGATTGGGGCAACTCAAGGGATACACTCATTGACGTTGCACCTCTTGACAGCATCTATCAAAAGACCGTTACGATGCTCGAAGGCGCTGCGCTCGATTACAAGTTCCTGAAGACGCCACGTGGCGGCCTCGATTGGGAAGGCGATCCGCCCGGCGGTCCGGGCAATCGTCGGGGCACGGTTCCTGTTGGGGGTACTACGCTTCCCGCGGTGTGGTTCAACAACGATTCGGTGGTGAACGCGCCGGTTAGCGCAAACGTTCGATGGCAGGTTGACATGAATGCGTTTTTGACGCTTGGATGGTTCCAGCCTGCAAACCGCGACACCATGGAAGTGCGCGGAGGCTTCAACGGTTGGGGCGGCACTCGCACCGCGTTGCAACGCGATCCTCTGACCGCTTCGACGTATTTCGCTGTTCTGCCTTTCATAGGCTCCTCAGGCGATCAACTCCAATACAAGTTCTTCAACGATCTCGACTCGGCAGGAGCGACTGCGAGGTTCCCCGGTTACCTTCATAGCGGAGGCGGCAACACTCGCGACGATTTCGCCTACGAGCATCCGTATACTCGCGGCGATGGGAATCAGGTATTTACCGTCAACACGGGAGGTGATATATCTCCCGGTCCGTGGAACAAGCAGGGGATTCACCCGAAGGGTTTGTTGCTGAACAACACCGACAGCGTTACAGTTACGCTGAAAGTGAACATGGGTCCGGCAAAACGCGCCGCCGTGCCGCCGTTCAATCCAGCCACCGATACCGTGAAGGTGTTCTTACAGGATCGTCTCTGGGTGAGCCAGCAACAGGCTCGTCAGGGAGCAGCCTCGTTTCCAATCGTGCGCACTGCCATTCGACAGGTGCCTGCGAACGATTCGCTGTACCAAGTAACGTTCACGTTTGTGGGACGCACTCACTATGGACTTCTGTACGGATGGCGTTATACAAAACCAGGCACCGGCGATGTGAGCGAAGGAGCGGGTCTTGGCGCGCAAGGCGGGTATCGTGTTCGCTTCGTCCAGCCTCTCGCTGCCAACAGCTTTCCACGCAACTATGTTGCACCGCAGGATGCATGGGTGGGACCTGCGCCTCTACCGGGTGAGACTCCGCCATTCTCGCCATTCACAGACGTGAAGCCGGATCTGACTGCAGGCATTCCGCAGACGTACACACTTGATCAGAACTACCCGAACCCATTCAACCCCACAACGACGATCAAGTACTCGATTCCAGGGGCTGCGCGTGTGACGCTGAAGGTGTACAACCTACTCGGTCAAGAAGTGGCAACACTTGTGAACGAGAATCAGCCGGCAGGGAAGTACATCGCGTTGTTTGAAAGGAATACGTTAGCTACGGGCGTGTACTTCTACAAGCTCGAAGCCGGCAAGTTCAGCGAGACGAAGAAGATGCTCTTGTTGAAATAAGGACACCGAATCAATATATTCTGTTGTCCTCTTCCAACCTACCGGATGGACATCGGTTTGCGAAGGCGCTCAGAGAAATCTGGGCGCCATCGTAATACCTTGATACACTTTCACTCACAATCAAAAGGAGAAATTCAATGTATATGAATCTGGATTTTCTATTGAATCTCTTGGGTGGTGCAGTTGGGGGCAATGTCGCCGGCGGGTTGTTCAAGAATATCAACATGGGCACTGTGATGAATTCTGTTCTGGGAGTCCTCGGCGGCGGTATCGGTGGCCAGGTGCTCAGCGCTCTGGGCGTGCTCGGGGGCGGCGCAGCAGCTGCGGCGACGGGAACGGACCCAGCAGCAGGATCAGGCATGGATCTCGCCGGTATTCTCACAAATGTTCTGTCTTCCGGTGTCGGCGGCGGCATCTTGATGGGGATTGTCGGTTTCATCAAGAACCAGATGAAGAAATAAACTACTACCAGGCTGTTGAAAAACGCGATATGAGACAACAGAAACTCATGCAAACGATTTTTTTGAACACGGACAGAGCCATGGAGGTATTGTCGTCTGTGCATGATACCCGCCATGCACTGAGTGTGCGAGCAG
>JANNUB010000490.1:0-1675 GCA_031394795.1 Ignavibacteriota bacterium
GTGCTCGAGTGGATCAACAGCCACTAGCAGGTCGGAGGGAAACTAGGCGACAAGTTTTTGTGTGTTGGCTAATTGTCATTATGGATGGACATCGTTGCCTAACGATGCCCATCCGGAGTTGCTACCACTGGGACAATCGACTTACGGTCAAGCCTATGAAGACGGCTGTGTTTTTGACCAAGCGTCCTAGCTGCCCATCAACCACTCCTGTGAAGTAGTCCCCACCGGCCCATAGTGAAACAACGTCATTGAGCTGGTACTTAACTCGGGGCCGGATCGCAAAATCGTTGTTCACCGTAAAGTAGGCAGGGTCACCTTGGTCCAGGGATTACCTGATTTTTGTCAGTTGAGACGAAGTGGCTTTTTAGTCTCCATCCCGGCGCCGCGGTCGCTCAGTGTGCGGACCTCAGCGGTGCAAGGCAATGGGCCGTCCCCGCCAGTGAGTATCTCGACACGGTAGGATGTACCGACTTTCAGCATGTCCTTTGCGACGGTAGCCAGACAGATGCCGTAGATGCTTGCGTCCACGGCGTGGCCATCGAAAGAGTCCTCTCCGATCCACACGCGAATGGGCCAGGAAACGGGACGGCGCGGATGGCGCCGACGTTCGGCGAACGCCAGGGCGGCGGCGGGCTCGCGCTCCTCGGCCGTCAGCCGGTATGCCCGGATGGTCCGCGGCACGTTCTTCAACTGCTGCGGGCCCATGTCCTCGGCTTGGAACCCATCGCCGAGCCGATGCCGCGTCTCCTCGCTGATGACGATACTTCCGCCCTCGCCGAGCGCCGCGAGGCGCGCGGCGACGTTTGTCGTCGGGCCAGAAGCGGTGTAGGTCCATCGCGTGCCGACCGCCCCCTCGATCTTGGTCGCGCCCACGGAGGCAATCCCCGAGTTGACCCCGACATGCATCGTGACCGGCTCGAAGAAGCCCTCGAGGGTGGCGTTTGTTTCCCGGGTCCGGCGCTGGATCCCGAGAGCTGCAAGCACGGCGGCCGTCGCATGCCGGCGGGGATCGGGGTCCCGGAAGATCACCATGAGACCGTCCCCGGCGGTCTCGTTCACGTCGCCGCCGTACTTGAGGATCTCGTCGAGGAAGGCGCCGAAGTAAACTTCGACCAGCTGGTTAACGCGCTCCATTTCCAATTGTGAACTGAGCCGCGTATAGCCGGTGATATCCGCAAACAGGACTGAAACGTCGGCCTCGCGCTTGTCCAGCAATGGCGCTTCGGGGGACTCCTCGATAAGATCGCGGACTGTCTTGGGGACAAACTTGGCGAGGTTCGCCTTCATGGATTCGAGTATCTGGATGCGCCTCAGACTCTCCGCCAACTCCTCGGCGTAGCGCACCAGCTCTTCACGGGACTTGGCATTCTGGATGGCGACCGCAGTCTGGTTGGCGAGGGTGACGAGCAGCTCGGAGTCGTCCGGCGTGTAGGGGTCTCCCGTCAGCTTTTCTCCGAGCCCGATGCCGCCCTTGAGTTGCTCGCTCACTGCGAACGGGATCCAGACGCGAACATCGATTGAGGAAAGCGCATCGGCGCCGTGGCACTCGTTCAGGACCACGCTCCCCGTCCATACTTGAAGCTGCGCAAGGCGCCCCGCCTCGGCGGCCCGGGCCAGCTCGGACGCGGCGTCATGGTCCAACCCTCGATGGGTGATGACCTCGATTCGGTCCTCG
>JANNUB010000506.1:0-3215 GCA_031394795.1 Ignavibacteriota bacterium
GAGAAATTCGAACTCGTTGCGTTCGGTAACGCGGACGCCGTTGCATTGAATGGCGGACGGTTTCTGAAAAATGCCGTGAACTTCGAAAACGTACACACGTTCTTCGAGTTTTCGCGCATACCTTCCTCGCGACTTTCCGGCTGTCAATATGAGCATACTCCCGCTCTTCTTCCCGCCCTTTTTCCCGATCAAATGTTGAGTGAATGTCGTCAATGCGTACGATCCCGTTTGATACTCAAGCGTCTTACCATCATCTTCATACAGTGTATAGGATGTTCCTCCGTTATCGGCTGGATACACACGGAGAGTCAATGTATCAAGAGCGCGTTCATCGGAATAATTCATAACAGTAGCCATCGGTATAATACTTCCCGCTTTGACGAAGAGCGGCATCCGTTCTAACGGCGCTGCGACGGCGATAGTCTTTCCTCCCTGGACAACGTCGTCTGTCCAAAAATTGATCCATGTCCCGCGCGGGAGGTACACGCTTTTTGTTGTTTGCCCTGCTTTGACAACCGGCGAAACAAGAAACGCATCTCCCCACATGTATGATGAACTTTCGTTGAACGATGTTGAATCCAGCCAGAAGAGCGGGCGCGCAAGCGGTAAACCGGATTCGAAATTGCGATGAGCCAGAGTATAAATGTATGGGAGCAAGCGATAGCGAAGGCGAATATAGTCCCGGCAAATTATTTCCGCCTCGACTCCAAATTGCCACGGTTCGGTCGCAGAACCGCGCACTGTTTCACCGGCGCCATGCGTACGTGCAATTGGACAAAACGTACCATACTGCATCCAACGAACATAGAGTTCGGGAGTTGTTGGAATTCGCGAGTATCCGCCAATATCGGAATTGTGATACGCAATCCCGGACATTCCCATGTTCAACAGCATCGGCATCTGCACTTCAAGCCCGCCAAAACTACGCGCAACATCGCCGGACCACGGAAGCACGCCGTACCGTTGGATGCCGGCAAACCCCGACCGCGTGAGATTCATAACGCGTTCTCCGGGTCGCAAACGGTTGAAGCCGTCGAAAATCGTTTTCGCCCAAATCAAATTGTAAATGTTGTGGATTTTTGCTGCGCCTCCCAGAGAATGGATCATTCCCTCAGGATGACGTTCCGGTTCTCCGAGATCAGTCCAAATTCCGGCAACGTGAGAACCGAACGCCGCGGGATGTTTACTCCACCACCAACGTTGCGCTTCGGGATTTGTTATGTCGAGCAGTGATGCGCTGCATTCGCCTCCGCATGACCACCATTTATTTAAGAGAAAGGTGCGACCGGAAGAATCCTTTGCGAGGTAACCGTTCATTTCCGCCTGGTTGAAATTTCTTGATGGCTGAATGATGTACGGTTCGGTGATCAGAATAGTTTTCATTCCTTGTGAAAGGAAATCGGATATCATTGTCTCGTGATGGGGCCACAACGATTCGTTCCATGAAATATCACCCATCTTGTCGAACCATTTGAGGTCAAGAACAATGGCGTCGCATGGAATATTTTTTTCACGCATTGTTCGTACAATCGAACGCGCCTCGCTTTCGTTCTCGTACCGATTCTTCGATTGAATGAAACCAAACGCCCACCGCGGAGGAAGTGGTTGTCTTCCCGTAAGCCATGTGTATTTTTCAAGCTGTTGGGGTATTGTCGGCGCCGCGATGAGATACCATGAAAGTTCTCCGCCTGCTGCTGTGTAAGAAAATGTTGTTGTGTCGGAAGCTCCGAGATCAAATTGTCCGCTGAAAATATTGTCAACGTAGAGTGCGTATCCGTTCGTCGTCGAAAGAAACGGCACGTTAAGATTCATCGTTGCAAGCGGAGTGGAATACCCGGGAACCTGCGTGTTGTAGCTTTCAAATCTCTGCCCTCGTTTATCGAGACTCGTGCCGCGCTCTCCTGTTCCGTAAAAATGATCGTTTTTATTTAACGAGAATTGAACGGAGCGCTCTTCGCGATTCCATGACATTCCTCCTGATGTCGGCTCAGTTAAGAACACTCGACCCACTGAGTCTGAAAAGAAAAACCGCAGAGGAAATTTTTGGCAATGAATATGGATGTTAGAAGAAGCCATAGTCAGCGACGAGTCCGTCTCATGAATGGAGATCGGAACATCGTTTACTGGATTTTGAATGACGACAAATGATGAATCAATGACTGAATGCCGCGAAGGCAGCAAATCAATGCGAAGAATATCGGGCGTGTAAAATGTAAACCGGAGTGTGGATGAATCTGCATTGACGGTCACAGTACTTCCTTTTTGTATTTGTCCCGAAAAGTTGCCGAGATACGTTTGTGCGGATGAATTGAGAACGAAAAGGAAAGTGCAAATGAGTAGAAATGATTTCATTGGTTTCTGTTGTCTGTTTCGGATTGTTCCTACTACAAGCGAACGGGAATAGAAGTGGGTTCTCGCCTTTGTCGCAATGATGGCGTATTCATTAGCTGATGTTACACATGCCTCAAGAAAAAGCTTTGCCACTAAGGCACAAAGACACTAAGGCTTCACAAAGTTTATGTTTTTCTTGGTGAAACCTTCGTGGTCTTAGAGCCTTTTGCCGCAGGCATCCCTTCGGGAGTGGCGAATCTTTTCTCTGTGCGTAACATCAGTTATTAAGGACACGACGGAATCGCCTTTATCAAAAGTGGTTTTGTTATCGGTGTTCGTTTAACGAAGACGGAGAGAGTGTTTGAATTCCACACGACACCTTCTTCTGCAGTGATCACTTCGCGTTCCGTTTGGAACGCTTTCATTCGTACGCCGTCCACTTCGAAACACATCGGCTTCGAAATTCCATGAAAGACTATTCGATTAGCACGTTGGTTTGGCGCGCCGTCGTAATTGCCGATTGCGGGCGCTATGTTTAAAGAAAAGGATGATTGGCTAAATGCAATGGCGGTAGTTCGCTTTTCGTTCCTCGTACGGTAGGCTTCAGAAATACCGTCATCTTCATACAACGTGAATGCTGCGTCCTTTCCCGGATAGACATGAATCGTCAGACTATCCTTCGGAATCAATGATGTGCTCAATGCAAAATTCGCCATCGGAACTATTGAACCAGCCTTGACAAACAACGGTAACCTTCCAGTGGGCGATGAATACTTGATGACTTGATTTCCGCTGATTCGCGCATCGTTCCAGAAATCGTACCACACGCCGTCAGGAAGCCACACTGCCACGTTACCGCTATCCGAGCAATTGGGAGCAACAAG
>JANNUB010000526.1:0-3190 GCA_031394795.1 Ignavibacteriota bacterium
AGATTCTGGTTGGCTTAAGTTCTACACAAACAAATTGGCTTGAACTTACAGCTATCAAGAAGCATCATCCTCTTGCTCGGTACTTTCTGTCGAGAGTCGAACTTCTCCCTCTGACTCATGACGAGATGCGCGACACAGTTTTCAAATCGATCTCAGGAACTGGGGTTTCCTTTACTTCGGAGGTAATGGATCGAGTGTTTGATTACACCGACGGTCATCCTTTTGAGATGCAAGTGCTATGTCACCATCTTTTCAATAATCAATTGTCACGTCGGGTTGACGTTGATGTATGGGATAAGGCATTGGCATCGACTCTCAATGATCTCGGGATTGCCGTCTTTGGTCATTGGTTTGGTCAAGCAAGTGCCCAGGAAGCGAAGGTTCTAGGTCTTGTGGCAGAGGAAGATACACCAATGCTTGTCAAGCAAATTCATGCTTCGGCTGTTGAACGAAAACTGAAGATCTCCGCTGGTGGGATCAATAAGTATCTACAAAGGCTCGTCGAGAAAAGGTTAGTAACAAAGAGCGGTCGTGGACTTTACTCGGTTCCTGACAGAATGTTCAGGATATACGTGCGAACAATTGAAAATGACAATAATGACAAATCGTTTCGCTGTTTGTCATTTCGGTCTCAGATCTCAAAATGACAAAAGTGACAGACTTGTCCGTATTTTGTCATTAACTTTCATCAAATAATCTGACTGTCGACATGAGTCATCACCTCACTCTTCTCTGCATCACCAGCTTCCACAAAGGCTTCGAGTTTTTGCGCGAAGCGAAGCGACAGGGGTGCAAAGTCATTCTCCTCACTTCTAAAAGTCTCGAAGACGCCGAGTGGCCCCGCGAAAGCATTGACGAGATTTTCTTCATTCCCGACGTTGACAAGGAATGGAACGTGAGCGACGTGATTCACGGCGTCAGTTTCATGGCGCGCACGCTGCACTTCGACAAAATCGTCGCGCTGGATGATTACGACGTGGAGAAAGCCGCATCACTTCGGGAACATCTGCGTCTCGCGGGCATGGGCGAAACAACAGCGCGCCATTTTCGCGACAAGCTTGCGATGCGCACCAAAGCCGCGAGCGCCGGCATTGCCGTGCCGCCGTTCGTGCACGTGTTGAACTACGACAAGATCAGATCATACATGGCAAGCACGCCGCCGCCGTATGTATTGAAGCCGCGCATGCAAGCGGGCGCACTCGGTATCAAGAAAATTCACCGCGAGCAGGAGTTGTGGGATGCGCTCGATGTTCTCGGCGACAAGCAATCGTTCTATGTGTTGGAGAAGTTCGTTCCTGGAAATATCTACCACGTTGACTCCATCCTTTACAACAAAGAAATTGTCTTCTCCATCGTCTGCGAATACGGGCGCCCGCCGATGGAAGTCGCACACGAAGGACGTGTCTTCAGCACGCGCACACTGCTGCGCGGCTCGGAGGAAGAGACAGCGTTGAAATCGCTGAACGAAAAGTTGCTGAAGTCACTCGGCCTTGTGGAAGGTGTTTCGCATACGGAATTTATTCGCGGCGCAGCGGATGGGATATATTATTTCCTTGAAACGTCCGCACGCGTCGGCGGAGCGCATATCGCGGATTTGGTTGAAGCCGCGACCGGCTTGAACCTGTGGGCGGAGTGGGCGAAGATTGAAACCTCGGACAGCAATTACGCGCCGAAGCCGCTTCGCAACGACTACGCAGGACTCGTGATTTCTCTTTCAAAGCAAGAGTCGCCCGACTTGAGCGCGTACGACGACCCCGAGGTCGTCTGGCGATTGAAGAAACAATTTCACGCCGGCATCATCTTCCGATCGGCGCATCAGGCACGCGTCGAAGAACTTCTGACCCGCTACACGCAACGATTCTACAGCGAGTTCTTTACAAGCGCCCCGTTGCCGGCGAAGGCAACGGAGTAATATGCAAACGAATCTTGCAAATATTTTCATTGACCTCATCCCCGACATGTGCTTCGTCGTGTCGGATGAACGCGTTGTGCTGGCATATAACCGGCGTGCACGCGAGCTGCTCGGCCTTCCGGACTCGCCGACCGATCCGATCTTTTTCTACGATTTGCTTGCGGATGACTCTCCGCGGCCGCTTCTGGCGGTTCTGCGCACTGATAACCCTTCGTATGAAGCGGAGGTTCGCTTCAAAGCTCCCAACGGGAGTGAGATCGAAGCGGCGCTCTGGATCAGAAAAATTGCCGGACCGGACCGAGAGTTTCTCTACGTTATTGCGCGCGATATTTCGGAGGAGAAAAAGAAAGAGCTTGATCTCCTGCGGTTCTCCAATGTCGTTCATTACACGGTCAACCCCATCCAGATCACGGATGCAAAGGGGCGCATGGTGTATGTAAATCCAGCGTTCGAAAAAACGACCGGGTTCACCAAAGAAGAGTTGATTGGACAGAATCCGAACATGATCTCTAGTCGCAAATACAGTGGGGAATTTTGGGGCAAGGTCTGGTCGAGAATCTCTACGGGGAAAACATGGCAAGGAGAGATCGAAAACCGCCGCAAGGACGGCTCGCCGCTTTTCACCCACATGTTGATTTCGCCAATTGTTGATGGGAACGGCGTCGTTGTCGGCTATCTCGGCGCGCATCGTGACATTACGGAGCAGAAGCAGCTTGAGCAACAGCTGATGCACTCGCAGAAAATGGAAAGTATGGGAACGCTTGCCGCGGGTATCGCTCATGAAGTGGGCAACCCCTTGACCTCCATTTCGTCCGTCGTGCAGGTTCTCCAGCGGACGGTCAACGACGATTTTGCCAAAGAGAAGCTCGGCTTGGTGCAAGTGCAGGTGAAACGCATCACGAAAATCATCCGGGATCTTGTGGACTTTTCGCGTCCATCGAACTATCAGCTCATGCCGACCGACGTTGTCAGTGTGGTGAAGGAGTCGGTGGAGATCGTGAAGATGGCGAAGAAAGCGCGGCGCGTGAAGTTCAGCGTCGACGTGCGGCATGATATTCCGATGCTGATGCTCGTGCCGGATCAAATCTCACAAGTGTTCATCAACATTCTGCTGAACGGCGTTGATGCAATTGAGGGAAAAGAGGGAACGATCTGCGTCGTGATCGAACGGGATGACGCGCACGTTCATGTCGGCATTACAGACAACGGATGCGGCATCGCTGAGGAGAATTTGCCCAAGATCGGAGAGCCATTTTTCACCACGAAGCCCGTCGGGCA
>JANNUB010000530.1:0-1687 GCA_031394795.1 Ignavibacteriota bacterium
CTGAATGCCGCCCTGCACATCGACAAGGCGCAGAATTGGGATGAGTTCCGCGCGGCCCTGAGCATGTGGGACACGCCTAGCCAGAACTTCGTGTACGCGGACGTTGAGGGCAACATCGGTTATCAGGTGCCGGGGCGCATCCCCGTTCGCGCGAAAGGCGATGGTCAACTGCCGGTGCCCGGGTGGACCGGCGAATATGATTGGACGAGTTACATTCCGTTTGATGAACTGCCGCGCTCATTCAACCCGCCGCAGGGCTACATCGCCACGGCGAATAACGCGGTCGTCGGTCCCGATTATCAACACTTCATCTCCATGGATTGGGATCGCGGCTGGCGGGCGCGTCGTATCGTCGATCTGATCGAAGCCAAAGATAAACTCAGTCCCGATGACATCGCGGCAATTCAAGGGGACGGCTTAAACCTGTCGGCGCAGGACATTGTGCCCTATCTTGACGGTGTCTCGGTGGCGGGTGATGCGCAGAAAGTCCTGGACGCGATCAGAGGCTGGGACTTCGTCGAGCAGCGCGACAGCGTGGGCGCCAGTGCGTATCAAGTGTTCTGGCTCAATCTGCTGCGCAACACCGTCGATGATGAATTGGGCGATCTGGCCCCCGACTACGTCAACGGAGGCGATCTCAATCGGGTGGCGATGATCAACCTGTTGGCGAAGGCCGATTCAAAATGGTGGGACAATGTCAACACCGTTGCGGTTGAATCGCGCGAGGACGTTCTTAAGAAATCGATCGAGGATGCCGCTGTGCAGATCGTAGCCGAACTGGGCGCTGATCCGGCAGGCTGGAGGTGGGGCAAGCTGCACACGGCCACCTTCAAGAGTCAGGCCCTGGGCGACGCGCCCGTGTCCTTCATCTTCAATCGCGGCCCGGTTGAAGTGGATGGCGGCACAGCCACTGTCAACAATACCGGCACGGGCGGCAACTTCAGCAAGGCGTACGGCAATCCGCCTGCCAAACTCAACGCGATTTTTGCCGAGCGGACGGTGCCCTCGCTGCGACAGATCATCGATCTGAGCAACCTGAACGCGTCGCGCTTCATCCACACGACGGGTGAGAGCGGCTTGCCCACCCATCCCCATTACGACGATTTCATCGACAAGTGGCGCAATATTCAGTACGTGCCCATGTGGTGGACGGAGGCGGACATCAAAGCGCATGCAGAAGGCACCCTGACGCTGACGCCGTGACCAACAAAACCTGGCGATTATGTCGCCGGGTTTTGTAACGCGACTGGAATTTACTGATCGGCCAATTTGCCTATAATAGGAGTGCAGTCAAACACCGCAGACTGATGACTGTGCGGAACTTGTTGATCGATTTTCTTTAGGAGGCGTTCCATGAAACTGGTAGTGCGTTTGTCCCTCATCGGGTTGGTGTTGGTTTTCAGCAGCCTGGCCGCGTATCCGGCACTGGCTGAGAGACCGGCTTCGCGCGGGATTTTCCAAAGTCCCATCGATACACCTACGCCCACACTGCCCCCGCCGGCAACTGAGACGCCGGTGCCGCCGACCGCGACTCCGACCGATGTCCCAACTGTGACACCCACCGCCACGCAGCCGGCGGTGCCTACGGCTACACCAACGGTTATAGTGCCGCCACCGACGCCGACCGCGATGCCGTTGCCAACTTCGACGCCCGTGCCGCCGATCTATCCGATTCTTGGGAATCACA
>JANNUB010000548.1:0-6101 GCA_031394795.1 Ignavibacteriota bacterium
TGAGCGCAGTCCTGACCGCTTCTCAGGTCAGGACGGAGTCGAAGGATGCTCTGAACAGTCTTCGACTTCGCCCGCAACAAAGCGCTCGCTGCGCTCAGACTGACGTGCGACGCGTGTGCTTTTCCAAATAGCCGCGACTGCTGTGAGGCGTGGAGTTTCCCGGGTTGTCACGGTTTATGCGCGTTCTCCGAGCGCCGTGACAACAATCAGGAACCAGGCGGCCTTGTTCTCGTCACGGCGCGTGCGTTGTGCGAGTTTGCCGTGACGACCGAAAAAATACAGCCGAGATAACATCGTTGACATCGTCATCACTCATCTTTGAATAAATCGGCAGCGAGACCTCCCACGAGCGTTTGGCTTCGAGCCTTTCACCAGTGCCGTCGAAACCGTTGCCTCGTGACTCGTCGGACGGGACCCCCGCCTGCCTCGTTGCACATTAAGGCGGGCGGGCAGTCCCATTCAACGCGCGTTCTTCTCCACGATATCTAACACCGCCTCAATACGGGATTAATTATAGCCCGCACAGCATCTATATGTCTCTGCTCGCTGAAACCGGCATCGTCGGATTTCTTCTCTACGGCTGGATGATTGTAGCGGTGGTGCAAAGCCTTTGGAAAAGCTCCAAGTCACCCGATTCACTTGGACACACCTGGATGCTATTAATAGCCGTCTTCCTTTTCGCAGGCTTGACGGGAGACCTGCAGTTCAATAAGCTTCTTTGGATCATAATCGGCATCCCTGGCCCGAACACCTTCATACCCATTAGTCCTGAGAAAAATACTCCTCCAGTCGATCACACGCCTTTTCCAGCTTCGGCAAATCAACCGAACCGTATGAAAGACGAATAAAACCTCCACCCACATGGCCGAATATCCGTCCCGGTGTTGTGACAACATGAATGCGGTCGAGGATTTGCTCCGAAAGAGCAATCGAATCTTTGCAGCCTTCCACGCGTACAAAAGCGAAGAACCCACCATACGTTGGAGTCCAATGCAGACCACGAATGGATTTCAGGCGCCTCTCCAAATACAGACGCCTCTGATTGAATTGTTCATTAAAAGTGATAGGATAGTCCCACGCGTGTTCAACAGCCGCCGCAGCCATCTCCTGCCCGATCACCGAAGCACAGATCACCATGGAATCCTGGACCTTCATCGCCTGCTCAATGAACATTGCATGGGCGAGCATATACCCGATGCGCCATCCGGTGATGGCAAATGATTTCGAGAGGCTCCCCACAACTATAACATTTTCCCGCCAAGCCCGCTGAGATCCAAGACTGAAGTGTTTCTTCCCATCGTAAAGAAAATGCTGATACGTTTCGTCCGAGATGATTGTCATTCCGCGGGGCGAGAGAGCCGAGACAATTCTCTTTAGTTCAGATTCGTCGTAGACTGTACCGGTGGGATTGTTCGGACTTACAATCACAAGCGCTTTCGATCGCTCCGAAAGATAGGGCTGAATCTTTTCCAACGTAAGTGTGAACCCGTCATCCTCTTCTAATGGAACCTCGACTGGAACGGCTCCGACAGTCCGTACAGCCATTTCGTGATTCAGATAATATGGTGTCGGAAGGAGAACTTCGTCACCTTGCTCAACCAGGGTCAGGAGTGCGAGCATGAACGCCTGATTACCACCAGTAGTGATAATCACTTCGCTTTCCGGATCTGCTTCAATCCCGAAGGAAGCATGCAAACGATGGCAGAGTGAAACTCGAAGGGAAAGAATACCAGCGTCTGCGCTGTAGATATGAGTTTCAGGATTTCGGAGTGCATCTCGGGCAGCGTCGAGCGCTACCGGAGGAGGACTGAACCCGGGAATCGCTTGCCCCAGACTAATCACCTCTTTACCGCTTGAGCGCAGCGTCGCGGCTTTCGCATTGAGCACGTCGATATACGGATGGGCAATCTCCTTGATGCGTGACGCAACAGCCGGACTAGACCATAACAGAGATGACTGCTCGACGCTTTTAGTCACTAACGCAAACCCCCCGTAGGGACATTCCCGACCTGTCGGGATGTCCCAACCGAGCGTAACATCTGCCTCGGTTCTCCAAAGGGGTCCTTCGGACTGTGCGGTTCAAGGTTGGGACGGGGCAAGCCCACGTCCCTACAAAAGTAACTTTAGAGGGTTTCGCGTAACATGAGTTAGTCATAGAAACTTCTCACCACCTGAATCACGTACGCAACCTCATCGTCAGTAATCTCCACATTCATAGGCAATGAACAAACCTCGCGACTGAGTGCTTCGGTTTCAGGGAACCCGCGATCGACCAGCTTTAAGCCTTCATGTTTGTAGTATGGCTTCCGGAATTGCGTCAACACTTCGACACCATTCGATTTCAGGTACTCCGAAAAATCGTTTCCCTGTTTTGCGCGCACTGTGTAGTTCTGGTACACATGATCGAACCCCGGCTTATTGTAATGCGGAAGCAGCAAGTCAGACAAATCGGAGAGTCCCTTTCGGTACATCTCTGCAATCTCTTTACGTCGAACAATCCATGACGGAAGTTTATGCAGCTTCACATCAAGAAACGCTGCCTGCAGGTTATCGAGCAACGCGGTAAATCCGTGCATATGGTACTCTCCCGAGTCGCGGTCCTCGCCGTTATAGCGCGCACGTCTAATCCATTCGGCAATTTTCGGATCGTTGGTCGTCACTGCTCCACCATCGCCATATCCCCCGAGAATTTTGAACGGATAGAAACTCCAGCAGCCCGTATCTCCCCAAGACCCTGCACCTTTGCCATTGATAGTGGACCCGAGGCTTTGACAAGCATCCTCGACAACGAAGAGATTATGCTTCTCTGCAATCTTCATCACCGCAGGCATGTCCGCCATCCAGCCGCTGAGATGGACGGGGATAATTGCTTTCGTCTTTAGTGTAATTGCTTCTTCGATCTTTGACACATCGATATTGAAATCTTTGGCAACATCCACAAGCACGGGAGTCGCACCAACATGTACGATGCACGAGCATGAGGCAACGAATGTGTGCGCAGGAACGATCACTTCATCACCCGGACCAACACCAAGCGCACGGAGCGAAATGTGGAGCGCATCGTATCCGCTGTTCAGCCCAATTGCATACTTTGTCCCGACGAATTTTGCAAGGTTCTCCTCAAAGCTCTTGAGTTGGCCCCGCATAATGAGATCACCTTTGGACATTACTTCGAAGTATGCTGCGTCGATCTCATCCTTGATCATCTGATAATTCAGCGCTGCGTTGACAAATTGTACTTTGTATGCCATATGATGTCGCAGTCTACAATGTGAGAATAGATTTTTCACTGCTCACGTGCAAAGAGAGAGAGCGTTCGATGGTTCGGACGATCCCCTCCGCGTCAAGCGCATACACAGACCGCAGATAATCCTGATCCCCTACTTTCGATGTAAAGGATCCGTTCACTCCAATACGCTTGAACAAAACTTTTCGCTCACTTTCTTCACACAATACTTCCGCGACTGCGCCACCAAGCCCCCCGACAATGCTATGTTCTTCGATTGTGAAGATTGCCGATGTCTCCTCAGCCGCTTCTATGATTGCTTGTTGATCAAGTGGCTTTATGGTGTGCATGCTGACCACGCGTGATTCGACACCGTTCAGCGCAAGCGCGCCCGCCGCTGCTAAAGCATTTCCAAGCAGCCCTCCCGCAACAATCATTGTAATATCTTTCCCCTCTCGAACGCGAATTGCTCTACCTATTTCAAAGTTTATCTTGGTGTTGTGGATAATTTTTTCGCCTGCTCTCCCTAGTCGCAAGTAACACGGACCGTTGTGCTCAACAATTGCCCTCGTTGCATGACTGGTCTCAACCGGATCGTTGGGAGCAATTACTATCATATTGGGAAGTGCGCGCATCACCGCAATATCCTCAGTAGCATGGTGGCTTACGCCTAGCGCGCCGTAGGCCATGCCGCCGCCCACCGCAACAACTTTTACATTCGCGTTGTGGTAGCAGACATCATTTCGTATTTGCTCGTAACACCGCAGCACGGGGAAGTTTGCAATAGAGTATGTAAAAACTATTTTTCCACTCAGAGCCATACCGGCTGCGATACCGGTCATGTTTTGTTCTCCAACTCCAATATTCAGGAACTGGCCCGGCAAATCCCGCATGAACTCCGTGACAACGCCAAAACCGAGATCACCGGTCAACAACATTACGCGCTTGTCCCGTCTCGCTTCCTCCAAGAGGCTCTCTATAAACGCGGTTCTCATTTCGCCGTCTCCAATTCTCTTAATGCTGCATGGAACTCTGCCCCCTGCGGCGATCGGTAGTGCCAGAGCAGAGTGTTTTCCATGAAGCTTACACCTTTTCCCTTAATCGTGTGGGCGATGATGCAGCCCGGTTTCCCTTTTTCGATTGGAAGGGCAGAGAGCGCAGCATCAATTTCTTCGATATTGTGCCCGTCAATTTCGCGCACGGCCCATCGGAATGCGCGCAGTTTATCTGCAAGCGGCTCAAGCTCCATTACTTCTTTCACGCTGCCCAGGCTTTGGATCTTATTGTAATCAATGATTGCAATCAGGTTATCCAACTTATGTTGCGGCGCAAAAAGTATCGGTTCCCATGTTGAGCCTTCATCGCATTCACCATCGCTCAGCAGGCAAAACACACGATGGGCTTTGCCATCGCGCTTTGCCGCCAATGCCATTCCGGTTGCCACAGAAAGGCCGTGTCCCAGTGAACCCGTGGATATTTCAATGCCTGGCACAGCGGTGTGCGTTGAATGTCCTGCCAGCATTGATCCGTTCTTGTAAAACCCATCCAATACATCAAGCGGGAAAAAGCCGCGTTCTCCAAGCACAGCATACAGAACCGCGGCAGCGTGTCCTTTGCTGAGAATGAAACGGTCGCGTTCCGACCAGGAGGGATTTTGCGGATCAACGTTCAATACTTTTCCGTACAGAACGGCAAGCAGGTCCGCCATTGAGTAATTGCCCCCGATATGCGACGCCCTTGACATCTGCAACATCTTCAACACACGAATGCGAAGGCGCTTTGCTAATGCTTGAAGTTCATTATGTTCGGTTATCCGGTGCATCTGATTTAGTCCAAAACCGCGTACGATATGTATGGGTCCCATTCAAGGCGTTGCAGCTTCAGTTTACCCAAGCCGATGGTGTCAATAGCAGCGAGCGTTTCGCCGGGCCAGATAAGATTGTCCAACTCATCAAATGCAATGATTGCACCTCTTGGCATTCGCGGCAAGAAGGTCTCAATTGCTACCTTCGTCGGTTCATACAAATCGAAATCCAAGAATAACAAGCTCACCAACAGGTGCGGATTGTCCTCCACAAACTTGGGGATCGTTTTGCACACGTCCCCTTTCACCAGATGCACCTTGTCCACGTGCCCGAGAAATCTGTCCTTGTCGTACTCCACAAGCAGCTTCTTCAACTCCTCGTAAGAATTTGCCCGCAACCCGCCTACCTTCGGCGGGGCTTTGCGATTCTTATCCTTCTCGCTGACTGTTGGAAATCCTTCAAACGAATCAAACCCGTAAATGCGTCGTGTAAGATTCTCGGGTTCGAGCATCGTGCTCAATTTTGCCCAGCTCATCAGACCAAATCCTCGGAACACGCCACACTCGACTATTGAGCCTTTGACTGGCATTGCCAGCTTGAAGATCTCGTACAACGCAAGAAATCGTTTCAGATGCTGGCGGCGGACATACTTGGGAAAGTTTTCAAGTTTAGTCACCGTCGGATCGGGATTGGCATCATAAATGCGAGCGATGTTTTTCCCTACTTGTTGCTCAACTCGCGTGCGAAATTTTTTCATTTTGGTCGAGAACTCTGTTCGAGAGGGTTTGGCATGATCTTGAAAATCGTCATGAGAATGATTTTCACATCCAGCAAGAGCGACCGGTTCTTTACATACTCCATAGTGAGTTTCATTTTCTGAGGATGAATTATTTCCATGTAGAATTTATCGGGATCGGTAGTGCCGCGGAGAAGTTCTCCTTCATTCGAGAAATGAAGCGACGCGTAATCCGTAATGCCGGGACGAACGCTGAGTACGCGCTGCTCTTCAGGCGTGTACAAATCCACTGCCCACTGCACCTGAGGACGCGGACCGACAATGCTCATTTCTC
>JANNUB010000563.1:0-32071 GCA_031394795.1 Ignavibacteriota bacterium
TGATTCTCTTCGTGACAGCAACGCTCGGGGCAGTCGGCTTTCTCGACGACTACTTGAAAGTCGTGAAGAAGAAACCGAAAGGGCTTATCGGTCGCTACAAAATTGTCGGGCAAGTGTTTGTCGGGCTTGTCGTCGGCGGCGTCATATATTTTTATCCGGAGTGGATCGATCCGGATCTGTGGAAAATCAATTCGTCAACGACGGTGCCGTTCTTCAAGAACAGAGAATTCGATTTCGGATTGCTCTACGTTCCGATGGTTATCTTCATCATCACCGCGACGTCGAACGCAGTGAACTTGACCGATGGACTCGACGGGCTCGCCATCGGCACGACGGCGATTGTCGCGATGACTCTCGCTGTCATCAGCTATATCTCGGGAAATGCGATCTTGAGCGACTATCTGACGATTCCCTATCTTCGCGGCAACGGCGAGCTGACGGTGTTTTGCGCAGCGATGGTCGGCGCGGCGCTCGGATTCTTATGGTTCAATTCGTATCCCGCGCAAGTGTTTATGGGCGACACGGGATCGCTCGCTCTCGGCGGCGCAATCGGTGCGCTCTGCGTGCTGATAAAGAAAGAACTGCTTCTGCCGACGCTCGGCTTCGTATTTTTTGCAGAAACAGTTTCGGTGATTGTTCAGCGCTTCTATTTTAAGTACACCAAGAAGAAGTACGGTGAAGGGCGGCGCATTTTCAAAATGGCGCCCATCCATCATCACTTTGAACTGAGCGGCTGGCCCGAGCCGAAAATCGTCGCGCGGTTTTACATCATCGCAATTCTGATGATGATTGTGAGCTTGGCGACGTTTAAAGTGAGATAAGTAAGTTCCAATAATCAAGCTCCAAATTCCAAAGAAAATCCAAATCTCAAATCAAAAAAAGACAACAGGGACGGCTATCAAGGTGAGAATATTTATTGCTTTGGATATTTGATTTTTGGGATTTCTTTGGAGCTTGTCCGAAGGACTCCTTCGGAGGAACTTGAGATTTGAGTTTTTTCTTTGTGCAACTTCGTGGACAAAAATACAGCATCATCGGCGGAGCGAGGAGCGGGATTGCGGTCGCGAAATTGTTGAAGGATCACGGCGCGGAAGTTTTCCTGAGCGACAAATCGCCCGCTGAAAAGATGCAGAAGGCAGTCGCTGAACTCACTCAACTCAACATTGCGTTTGAGTTTGGTGAGAACAGCGAGAAAGTTTTGAATGCCGATGTCGTGGTCCTCAGTCCCGGCGTGCCGAATGATGCGCCGATTGTGAAGCAAGCTGTGGCAAGAGAACTGCGGCTCGTGGCGGAAATTGAAGCGGCGAGCTGGTTTTGCAAAGGACCAATCGTCGCAATCACGGGAACGAATGGTAAGACGACGACGACGACACTGACCGGCAGAATCTTTGAAGATGCGCGAAAGCCGAATGTCGTTGCAGGAAACATCGGCGTAGCATTCTCGGAAGTTGTTGAACGAACAAATGAAAACACAACGGCGATACTCGAAGTGAGCAGTTTTCAACTCGACACGGTTGATTCGTTTCATCCGAAAGTTTCGGCGCTCTTGAACATCACGCCCGACCATCTTGACCGGTACGAGCATTCGTTGGACAAATACGTTGCGTCGAAGTGTCGAGTGTTCGAGAACCAGCAAGCGGGCGATGCGATTGTGTACAACTATGATGATGAGATTGTTCGTGCGGCTGTTGAGAATCGGGTTTCTTCAGCCGTGAAGAAGCTTCCCTTCAGCACCAAGCAGAAACCGAATGAAGGCGCATTCATCGCAAACGGCATTCTGAAAACGCGAATCGAAGGAAACGAATCCGACGTTATCGCGCAGGAAGATATCAGCATCAAAGGCGTGCACAATCTGATGAACGCTATGGCGGCAACGCTCGCGGCGGAAGCCATGAACGTCTCGACCGCGTCCATTCGCTCGACGTTGAAGAACTTCAAAGGCGTCGAGCATCGGTTGGAGTTTGTGCGCGAACTTGACGGCGTTATCTATGTGAACGATTCAAAAGCGACGAACGTAGATTCGGTGTGGTACGCGTTGCAGAGTTTCACAAAGCCCATCGTGCTGTTGCTCGGTGGGCGCGACAAAGGGAACGATTATTCACAGCTTTACCAGTTCGTTGATGCGAACGTGAAAGCGATTGTCGCTATCGGTGAATCGGCGGAGAAAGTGATGAGCGCATTCGCAAACAGGAAGCCGCTCAGCAAAGCAACGACGATGGAAGAAGCGATTCATCAGGCAAGAGAGTTTGCGTCGCGTGGCGACGTCGTGCTTCTCTCGCCGGCGTGCGCGTCGTTCGATTGGTTTGAGAACTACGAGCATCGCGGGCGCGTGTTCAAAGAGATTGTTACTAAACTCTGAGTCCCGCCCTCTTTTGTCCGAAGGACTCCTTCGGAGGCGGGCGAAGAGTCTTACTGCTCTCGTATTAGGAAAGGCGGAGATTCTTCGCTCCGCTCAGAATTTAAGAGAATGAAAGCACAACGAAACCATATTGACATCCGGATGCTCATCAGCGTGTTGCTGTTGATGGTGCTCAGTCTCGCCGTCGTGTACAGCGCGAGTTCGACGCGGGCGTTGGAGAAAACGGGCTCCAGCGAGGCGATGATGATCAAGCATGCGGTGAAAATTCTGCTGGGCTTCGCCGCAATCTTCATCTTCATGAATATTGATTACAAAAAATATAAGAACTACACGAAGCCGGTCCTGCTCGGCGCGGCGGCGCTGCTGCTGCTCACACTCGCGCTCGGCGGCGAAGTGAAAGGCGCGACGCGCTGGCTCCGCTTTGGTGGGCTTGGCTTGCAGCCGTCGGAGTTCGCAAAATACGCCCTCATCTTCCATCTCTGCGTGCTTATCACTCAGAAGAAAGAACGCATCAAAGATTTCAAGGGCGGGTTCATGCCGATGATGATTTGGATTGGAATGATAACCGTGCTTGTGCTGCTTCAGCCGAACTTCAGCAATGGCGCGATGATTCTCGCCATCAGCCTCGTAATGCTGTTCGTCGGGCGCGCAAAAATCTCGCATGTCGCGCTGACGTTCGTCGCGCTCGTGCCGCCGCTCGTTGCGTACATGCTGAGTGCGCCGTATCGCATGAAGCGCATCATGGGATTCATCGGGTTCTCCGCCGCCGGCGGATTGAGCGATGCGAGTGCGAAAGTCAATCATCAGTTGTGGCAGGGCATCATCGGGTTCGGGAACGGCGGCATCTTCGGCGTCGGGATGGGCGAGAGTAAGCAGCGCGACTATTTTCTGCCGGAGTCCTACGGCGATTTTGTTTTCTCGATTATCGGTGAAGAGTATGGACTCGTGGGAACGCTCGGGATGCTCACGCTCTTTTTGATAATCACGTTGCGCGGAATGCGCATCGCGAAATATGCGGAAGATGATTTCGGGCGGCTGCTCGCGGTCGGCATTACATCGTCCATTGCGTTGTACGCGCTCATCAACGCGGGCGTAACGCTCGGCATTTTGCCGACCACCGGTTTGCCGATGCCTTTCGTGAGCTACGGCGGCTCTTCCATGTTCTTTTCTTCGATGGCGGTTGGCGTGTTGCTGAATATCAGCTCGCAGACGGATTTGCATCCGCGGTTCACGCTGAGGAGTTTGATAAAACGACAGCCGCGGCTGGAGCCGACGGTGGGGCAAATTTTTTAACCCTGAGCGAAGCGAAGGGCCTCTCCACGATTAATCGGCTACGAGGTTCTCCCGAAGGGATTCCTTTCCGAAGGAACCCTTCGGGTCGGAATTCGCTTCGCTCAGAACTTAAGGTTGACTCTCAATTCTGAACGGAGCGAAGCGGAGTGAAGAATCTCGGTGCCGATTTCAAGGTTCAGAGTCGAGGTCAACGAAGAAACTCAGATGACAGCGTATGAATCCAGCCCTGAGATCCTTCGCTCCGCTCAGGATTGTTTTGGCAGGCGGCGGCACAGGCGGACATTTATTCCCCGGTCTCGCCATCGCCGATGAGATAAAAAGAATTTATCCCGAAGCGAACATCACGTTCATCGGGACGAAAGAAAAAATAGAGGCGCGGGTCGTTCCGCAGCGCGGGTACAACTTCGTGCCAATTTGGATTAGCGGATTCAGAAGAAGATTTTCGTGGAGCAATCTTCTCTTTCCGGTCAAAGTGGTAACGGCGCTTGTGCAATCGTTCTTTCTCATGAAGAAATTGAAGCCAGATGTTGTCGTCGGAACAGGCGGTTACGTGTGCGGTCCGCCGTTGTATGTTGCGTCGCTGCTCGGCATCCCGACGCTGATACAAGAGCAGAACAGTTATCCGGGCATTACCACACGAAAGCTTGCGTCGAGAGTGAATGAAGTTCACCTCACGTTTGAAAACTCGAAGCGCTATCTGCAACGACTCGACAACGTGAAGCTGAGCGGCAACCCGACGAACGCAAAGCTCGGAACAGTTTCGAGGGAGGATGGCGCGAAACATTTTTCGCTCACTCCATCAACAAAAACGTTGTTGGTGTTTGGCGGAAGTCTCGGCGCAACGTCCATCAACAATGAGATCGAGAGAATTCTTCCGGAGTTGATGAAACTGAACGTGCAACTTATTTGGCAAACAGGAAGCCTCGATTTTGAGCGAAGCGAAAACACTGTTCAGCGAATGTTGGGCGGTGCAAGCACACAACAAGTGAAAGTTTTGAAGTTTATTGAGAATATGGAATGCGCGTACGCCGCCGCCGACTTCGTCGTGTGCCGCGCAGGCGCGACCACACTCGCAGAGCTGACACGCGTCGGGCTTGCTTCCATACTCGTGCCGTATCCGTTCGCGGCGGCGGACCATCAAACGGAAAATGCGCGGGCGATGGTTGAAGCAAACGCGGCGATGATGATAAAGGACAGCGAGTTGAAAGAAAAATTGTTTTCGACGATACAAGAATTTCTTGCCGACGAATCGCGATTGAAAGCGATGTCGGAAAAAGCAAAGTCGCTGGGCAAGCCGGAAGCGGCTTCGACGATTGCCGATGCAGTGATTGCACTGGCAAGGGCATAAACGACAGTTTGAAAGAGTCTGATGGAAAACGAGAAGCTGTTCAAATACAAACTCGACTTCTATTATCTGTCCGCGTTGATCTATTTGATAACGCTTGTTGTGTATGGAGGAATCCGGGGACGTTTCATCGAGAAGGAGTTCACCTACGTGATGAACGACCCGATCATCTACGTCATCCTGTTTTTTGTGGTGATGTCGCTCGTGGCTCTTGTCCTGAATCTCATTCGCAACCGGCGGCTGGTCATTCATGACAACGCAATCGTTTTCAAAAGCAGGTTTCGCGAGCGGCGGATTGACGCGAACGATATTGAGTGGCTGCACATCGGGCGAGAGAGGTTGGTGCGGACGAGCGGCAGGTTCCAAGTGATCGTCTTCAAATTAAGAGGACGCCGACGCTGGGTTCGCATTCGCGTCGGACGGTACGAGAAAGAAAAAGAGCTGGTGTACGAGATGCAGCGCATCGCACAGCGCGTCCCGCACCGAAAGCGGCCACGGTGGCGAAGGCCGAGCTTTATGGACAGGTAGAAAAGAGGTTCAAGGTTTAGGGTTCAAGTTGAACGATTCAGGGTTCAGGAGAAAGACTTGAAACTTGAACCCTGAACCGAAAGGCACAAGCAAGGCTATGTTTTCATCCATAAAAAAACTCCACTTCGTCGGCATCGGCGGCATCGGGATGAGCGGTATCGCGGAAATCCTGATGGATCAGGGGTTCGCGATCAGCGGGTCGGACAAAGCAGCGAGCGACAACACCGTACGGATGGAATCGCTTGGGGCGAAGGTGTACATCGGCCACGATGCGAAGAACATGGCGCCTGACGTTGATGCGCTGGTGTATTCTTCGGCTGTCACGCCGGAAAACCCCGAAGTGGTCGAAGCGCAGCGGCGGAAGATTCCCGTCATCCGCCGCGCGGAGATGCTTGCGGAAGTAATGCGGCTGAAGTACGGCATCGGTATTGCGGGAACGCACGGGAAGACGACAACAACCTCGATGGTGAGTTTGGTTCTGATGGAAGGAGGTGTTGACCCGACGGTGATTGTTGGCGGACGATTGCGCGGGCTTGCAGGCTCGAACGCGCGGCTCGGCAAGGGCGAGTTCATCGTTGTCGAAGCGGATGAGTTCGACCGCTCGTTCTTGTCCATCACGCCGACGATTGCGGTGCTGACGACACTCGAGACCGACCATCTCGATTGCTATCGCGATCTTGAGGACATCAAGTCGGCGTTCATTCAGTTCGCGCAAAAAGTTCCTTTCTATGGATTCGTCGTGCTGTGTCTCGACGAGCCGGCGTTGCAGAACATCATGCCGAAAATCAAAAAGAAAATCATCACCTATGGGCTGAACGGGCAAGCTGATGTGCAAGCGGTGGACATTCGACACAAAGAAAATACAACGGCGTTCATCGTGGTGCGCGATGGGAAAGAGCTTGGCGAAATCACGCTGCAAATTCCCGGCAAGCATAATGTGCAGAATGCACTGGCTGCCGTTGCCGTGGGACTTGAATTGAACGTGCCGTTTGAAAAAGTGAAAGCAGGCATCGAGAAATTCACGGGTGTGTTCCGCCGGTGGGAAGTCAAAGCTGATGTTGCGGGAATTATGGTCGTTGATGACTACGCGCATCACCCGACGGAAATCTCGGTGACACTTGCAGGCGTGAAGTCGGGCTGGCGGCGGAGAGTCGTTTGCGTGTTCCAGCCGCATTTGTATTCGCGCACGCGCGATTTCTATGAGGATTTTGGACGTTCATTCTTCAACGCGGATGTTCTCGTCCTTACTGATATCTATCCCGCGCGTGAGGAACCGATTCAAGGAATCACGGGCGAGCTGATTGCAAATACCGCGAAAGAATTTGGGCACAAGAACGTTCATTACGTTGCGGATAAAAAGACGGTGCCGGGTTTTCTGATGAGCATCAAGCAACCCGGCGACATCATCATCACCATGGGCGCGGGCGACATCTGGAAATTCGGTGAAGACTTCATCAAACAACTCAAGGGTAAAGAGAAATGATTTCTGTTCGGGACATTCAATCGTTTTTCAAAGGGACAATCAAACTGAGCGAGCCGCTTGCGAAGTACACCGCCATCGGCATCGGCGGGGACGCGGATTATTTCTTCGAGCCGGCGTCCTCGAAAGAGCTTGCGCAGTTGTTGGATTATTTTCAGGAGAGGGGTTTTCCGTACGTGATCGTGCATCCCAACATGTTGGTGAGCGAGGGCGGGTTTCACGGCGCTGCGGTTTTTCTTGGACATGATGACAACGCACGCGCGCGAAAGCGAAAAGGGGTTTCGCTCTTTAGAAATCCAGACCATGCGAGCGCGTCGGAAATTATCAAGGAGCTTGGATTGCAGGGTCTGAAGTTTGGCGGAGCGTACGTCGCGCTCGACGACCCGAACGTGGTTGTGAACGACGGGCGAGCGACGACGGATGATGTTCTGCCTCTCATCAGACACATTCAAGCGGAAGCGTGGCGGCGAAAGGGCATCGCGCTCGAAACGGATATTCAGCTTGTGGGATTTGACCAGCACGCGTTCGCGGAAGTCGTCTGATGAGAAAGGGTTCCATAATGAACAAACCCTCGACGAAGAAACATTTTCTTTGGATGGCATCGCTCGTCATCGTCGCGCTTTGCGTCGCGGTGTACGCGAATGTCTGGAAGGAAAACAGCCGAGTTGCAGAAGTCGTCGTTGAGGAGAATCGTATCATCCCGGCGAATGATATTCTTGCGCTGGCAAAGGTCCCGGCAAACAGCTTGATGTTCGATCTGGATTTATATGCAATCGAGCAGCGGGTTGAGACCAATCCGTTCGTCAAATCGGCATCGGTGCACCGCGACGTCCCCAATCGCGTTCGCATCGTTGTCGAGGAGCGCGTCCCTGTTGCGGCAATGACGATGAATGGCAGGCTCTCGTATATAGATGCCGGGGGATATGTGCTTCCGCCGGCGCGCTCGCAGTTCATCTTCGACCTGCCGGTCCTCACGGGAACACTCCCCGCGGACGAATTTAGCGTCGGCAAGCCGACGAGGAATCGCAACGCGCTTGATGCGCTGAACTTACTCTCGGTTGCAAAACAGGTTGATGAGGATCTCTACCGCAATATCTCGGAGATCAGGTTCGACGGCGAGAAAGATATCGTGTTCTACACTGCCGAGTTCGGCGTTCCGGTGATCATCGGACGGAGCGGCGTCGGGCAGATGCTCGTTAGGTTCGACGCGTTCTGGCGCTCGATTGTTGCGCGGCAAGGCGCGGATGCGTTACAGTACATTGATGCGAGATTCGAGGACCAGGTTTTGGTTCGACACTCCGCTTCTGTTGAGAAGCGGCTATAATTCAATAACCATTCAGGCCCTTCGCCCCGCGGTGCGGGACTCAGGGTTTAGAGAAAGGAAAGTATGGACAATATCATCGTTGGTCTTGACATTGGAACGACAAAAGTCTGCGCTGTGGTTGCCGGAACAGACGACCAGGGACGCGTGAACATACTCGGACTCGGCCGGGCGCCGTCCGACGGCATGATGCGCGGCGTGGTGACCAATATCGATAAGACGATTCGGTCAATCAGCGCTGCGGTTGAAGAAGCGCGCGCGCAGTCCGGTGTGGACATACGCTCCGTGATTGCGGGTATCGCCGGCGACCACATCCAGAGCTTTCAGAGCCGCGGGGTGATCGGTATCAGCGGACCGGAGCATGAGGTCACGCAATCCGACGTCGAGCGCCTGATTGAAGATTGTAAACGTATAGCGCTTCCAAGCGATCGAAAGATCATTCACGTCATTCCCCAGGAGTTTATTATTGACGGACAGGACGGGATTTACGAACCGATCGGGATGAGCGGCGTTCGCATGGAGGCGAACGTTCATATCATTACCGGACTCGTCAGCGCGGCGCAGAATATTTACAAGTGTGTGCAACGCGCCGGGCTGGAAGTTTCCGACATGGTTCTCGAGCCGCTGGCCTCGAGCTATGCGGTACTCGATGATGAAGAAAAGGAAGTAGGCGTCGCACTGCTCGACGTCGGGGGCGGGACGACGGACCTCGCAGTGTTTGAGGAGAAAACGATTCGCCACACTGCCGTGATCGGTATCGCAGGGAAAAAAGTTACGGACGATATTCGCAAAGGTCTCGGCATTCTGAACGACCAGGCGGAGAGGCTGAAGATCGAGCACGGCTTTGCCTACATTGACGCCGTTCTTGACGATGGCCCGATCATTCTTCCCGGCGTCGGCGGGCGTCCGCCAATTTCGATCGACAAGAAACTGCTTGCGCAGATCATTCAACCGCGCATGGAGGAGATTTTTGAAATTGCCGCGCTGGAAATTAAACGTTCCGGCTACGCAAAACATCTTTCCGCCGGAATCGTGTTGACGGGAGGAGGCGCATTGGTAAAAGGCGCAGCCGAGCTGGCAAAAGAAGTTCTTGGAATGCCGGTGAAGATCGGTATCCCGACGGGTTTTGCCGGCGGACTCGTGCGAGAGATCGAGAACCCCGTGTACTCGACCGCCGTCGGTTTGGTGTATCATGGATTAAAGTATCAAGAGCGGACAACGAATGTGATGAGGAATGAATCGCAGCAGCACTACGCACGCGAGCCGCTGGCTCTCAAAACAAGAACGCTCGGACCGAGTAACATCAGCAACATTCTGGGGAAGATGCGGTCGTGGTTCGATGAGCTTTAGAAATGAAATAGATCGTCCAAAGAAATTCACACTAACACTAACAACCAATAAGGAGAGACTCCTGTGATTGAACTAGATAACGGCTACGACTGCGGTGCCAAGATTCGCGTCGTCGGTGTCGGCGGCGGCGGGGGCAACGCTGTGAGCAGCATGATTGCGCGAGGTTTGCAGGGCGTAGACTTCTTCGCGATCAACACAGATACACAGGCGCTGAATTTGAATCTGGCGCCTAACAAGATCCAGATCGGAAAAAACCTGACACGGGGACTTGGCGCAGGGGCGGACCCGATGATCGGTCACCGAGCGGTGGAGGAAGATCGCGATGAGATCGCGCGCGCAATGACCGGGAGCGATATGGTGTTTGTCACGGCCGGCATGGGGGGCGGGACAGGCACGGGCGGGGGTCCATTGGTTGCAAATATTGCGAAAAGCGTCGGTGCGCTCGTGGTCGGCATCGTGACGCGTCCGTTCAACTGTGAAGGAAAACGCCGCGCCGCGCAGGCGGAGATGGGCCTTGAAGAGTTGAGAAAGCAGGTGGACACGCTCATCATCATTCCAAATCAGAAACTGCTTTCCGTCGTCGAGCGGACAACGCCGCTGGTGGCGGCATTCGACATGGCGAACGCCGTGCTCTACGGCGCGACACGCGGTATCTCGGAAGTGATTACGGTACCCGGGCTCATCAACGTTGACTTCGCGGATGTGCGCACGGTGATGAAAGAAATGGGCGATGCGGTGATGGGGACCGGCGTTGCGACAGGAGAGAATCGCGCCACGGAAGCAGCGCACGCTGCAATTTCGAGTCCGTTGCTCGAAGATGTTACTATCGCGGGCGCGCAGGGCGTTCTTGTGAACATCACCGGCGGACAAAACATGTCTCTCGTAGAGATCGAAGAAGCGACGGAGATCATCCGTTCGGCAGCAGGGGATGATGTGAACGTGATTCTCGGAGCCGTGATTGACCAGAACATGAGAGATGAAATCATGGTGACAGTGATTGCGACCGGTTTCAACCGCAAGTCGCCTCAATTGGTAAAGGGACTTGGCGGTATAGCACAGGCCATGAAGGTGCCGCCGCCCCGCCCTACGATTGACCGTATCCCCACCGGGGTTACGGAGTTGAAGAGCTACGATGAGCCGGCGTTCATGCGGCGCGGGTACAATATTACTCCCCTGAATGCGCGCGGCGAAGTTGAGGAGGTCGCGGTCATGCCGATGGTCGCGAGGAACGACGAGAAGCCCGCCTTCCTTAGAAAGATCATGGACTGATGCTCTGAAGAGCGGTTCAGGGTTCAAGGTTTATGAAAAACAAAACAGCCTGTCGTGATAACGACGGGCTGTTGTGTTTCTGGGGCTTTGAGTTTTTTAAAGTGACGCTAAGCCAAATGTGGGATCTCGGCTATTTCTTTTCGAGCGATTGAACAAGCGGGCGAACGACATTGAGGAACTCAGCACATCTTTCGATTTGACTTTCCACATATTCCCGAGAGAATGCCTTGAGCGGCAAGTAATCTCCCATCTGACGATCTTCGAACAGTTGATCGTAGAGCTTTCCCCACACAGTATCAAGCACGCCCGTTCTAATGAACTCCTTATGGAGTGTTGAGCGTACAGCAACATGCTTCCTGAAAGAAAACTTGCGCTCAAGCAAAATAGCACTGACAGCATAGAAACAGGAATAATACAACCGATTGACTGAGAATGAATATGACCCAGCGCTGCATTCGCGTTTAGCCGAGGCAAGACTCTCTTCTGCTTTCATCCACCAGTGTCTTACGATGTCGCGCCTCTGATCGTCCGTCATTATACTTCAACGCCGTCTTTTTCGATCTCGTCCTGCAACGCGAGGAAGGAGTAGCTGTTCTCCCACTCACTGCGATCGACGACGAGAGAGCTAAACGTCGTATCGAATTGCAGGTTTACGTCAAATACGACGTCCGTTATCTGATGCTGCTGCCATCTATTTTTCGGATTCTTTGTGACGATGAGCAGATCAATGTCGGATTCGGCGGTTGCTTCGCCGCGCGCCGCGGAGCCGTAGAGAATAATTTTCTCGACATCGAATTCGTTGAAGAGCTTTGCGCGAAGCGCGTTCAGAGCTTGGCGCTGGACGGATGTGAGGTTTGATGATTCGAGAGAGTTCATTGGTTCTGCTCCGTTGGCTTTTATTGCCTGAACATAATACAATATTCAGCAGCGATGTTCAAGAAGCCAACAAGTTCCAGTGCCTACTCAAACAAAAAACCACCGCTACGCTCTCGCCTAACGGTGGTTGATTTTTCTTTTTCACTCTCATTGCCTCAATAGTGAGATATCCCCGCCTGCCTTCATGAAGCAATGGAGGAAGGCTTCGCAAAAAGCGTTCAGGGTTGAGAGGGCTACGAAGCCTTCCTCAGCGCCTCCGCTCCTCCAACAATCTCCAACAACTCGCTCGTAATCGCCGCTTGCCGCGCCTTGTTGTACGAGAGTTGGAGTGATGAAATCATCTCGTTCGCATTGGTCGTCGCGTTTTCCATCGCCGCCATGCGAGCGCCTTCTTCAGCGGCATTGCTTTCCAACAGCGAGCGCCACAACTGGAAGTTCAAATGCTTCGGCACGAGCGCATTCACGATGGCGACGTCGGATGGTTCGTAGATGTACAGTTGACCGTCACCTCGTAGTTGACCCTCACCTGCAGGAGAACGCGGGGGGAGGTGACGGTCAACTGCAATCGGGAGGAACCTCTCGATGGAATTCTTCTGCGTCGTCATGGATTTGAATTCGTTGAACGCAATCTCGACTTGGTCGTACTCGCCGTTCGTGTAGCCGTCCAACACCTCACGCACGATGTTCTGCGCTGAACTGAACACGAGGTCGTTGTACACGCCGATGTATTTGCCCGCAACATTGTAGCCGCGCTTCGAGAAGTAATCAAAGCCCTTCTTTCCAACGCAGAAGAGTCTCAGCTTGCCTTCGGCTTTGAATGTCGCGTAGTTCGCGTTGATGTGCCGCTCGATTGCTTTGATGAGGTTCGTGTTGAACGCACCGCAGAAGCCGCGGTCAGATGTAACAATCACCAGTGCAACAGCATTCACCGTTGCTCTCGGTTCAATCAGCGGATTCAGCGCCGCCTCTGGATTTGAGGACAAATGACCGAGCAGTTCTTTCATCTTCGCCGCATACGGACGCGCGTGCAGCATATTCCGTTGCGCGCGGCGGAGCTTCGCCGCGGCGACCATCTTCATCGCCCTGGTAATCTTCTGCGTCTTCTTGACGCCGACAATGCGTCCGCGTATTTCGCGCAGTGTCGCCATTACTTCCCCGCTCGCCGAGTCGAGTCTTCGACCTCGGACGGGTTCACCGTCGCCTTGAACGATTCGGTGAAGTGTTGCAACACCGGCTTGAGCTTCCCAACAAGATCATCCGACAAGTCCTTCTTCTCGGCAATCGCGTTCATCAAATCGGCATGCTTCAATTCCATCATCTCGAGAAGTTCTTTTTCATAGCGCTCAACGTGCTCGACAGGAATCTCATCGAGATAGCCATTCGTGCCGGCGTAAAGCGAAATCACCTGTTTCTCAACCGACATCGGAACGTATTGTCCTTGCTTCAGCAACTCGACCAGACGAGCGCCGCGGCGCAACTGTTGCAGCGTCGCTTTATCCAAATCGGAGCCGAACTTCGCGAACGCTTCAAGCTCGCGATACTGCGCCAGCTCAAGACGCAAACGTCCGGCGACTTTCTTCATCGCTTTGATTTGCGCGTTGCCGCCGACGCGCGACACGGAGATACCGACGTTGATCGCAGGGCGAATGCCGGAGTTGAACATGTTCGGCTCGAGATAAATCTGCCCGTCGGTAATTGAAATCACGTTCGTCGGAATGTACGCGGACACGTCGCCCGCTTGCGTTTCGATGATGGGCAGAGCGGTCAAGCTTCCGCCGCCGAGCGCGTCGCTGAGCTTCGACGCGCGCTCGAGCAAGCGCGAGTGCAAATAGAACACGTCGCCCGGATACGCCTCGCGTCCCGGCGGGCGTCGCAGCAGCAACGATACTTGACGATACGACTGTGCTTGCTTGGACAGGTCGTCGTAGATCGCGAGCGCGTGGCGGCCGCTGTCGCGGAAGAACTCGCCGAGCGTCGCGCCCGAGTACGGAGCGATGAACTGCATCGGCGCCGGATCGCTTGCTGTCGCCGCGATCACGGTCGTGTATGCCATTGCCCCCTCCTCTTCTAACTTGCCGACAACCTGCGCGACCGTGGAGCTTTTCTGTCCTATGGCAACGTAAATACAATAGACGGGTTTGATGCCTTGTCGCTTTGCGGCTTCTGTATGCGTATGCTTTTGATTGATAATAGCATCGAGGGCGATGGCGGTCTTTCCCGTTTGGCGATCGCCGATGATCAGCTCGCGCTGTCCACGCCCGATCGGGATCATACCATCCACGGCTTTCAGTCCGGTCTGGAGCGGCTCTTTGACCGGCGCGCGTGCGACGACCCCGAGCGCTTTGCGTTCAATCTCCATCGTCTTGTCCGTCTTGATAGGACCGCGTCCGTCAATCGGCTGGCCGAGCGGGTTGATGACGCGTCCCAACATTCCTTCGCCGACGGGAATCGAGGCAACTTTGCCCGTGCGCTTCACCGTGTCGCCTTCTTTGATTTCGTGACTCTCGCCGAAGAGAATGCAGCCGACGTTGTCCTCCTCAAGATTCAGCACCATGCCGAACACGCCGTGCGGAAACTCGAGAAGCTCGCTCATGACGGCTTTCGACAAGCCGTACACGCGCGCAACACCGTCGCCGATTTGCAGCACCGTGCCGACGTCGTACATGTCCGTCGTTTTCTCGAAGCCTGCCAGCTGTTTGCGGAGGATTGCGGAGACTTCTTCTGGTCTTACTTCAGCCATTGTAATTTTTCCTTCGTAATGTCAAAACTTTTGTAAACTTGGAAAGACACCTGCAACCCACATCGCCGCGTGTAACCGCTACCACTTGATTTCTCCTTGCGCCAAACGATTCTCGTACTGTTCCAGGTTGATGAGATAATCAGAGAAATCCGATTCGGCGATTTGCGAAGACTCGGCAAATTGTTGCCACAACTGCCATCGCGTTCTGTCCTGCCTAATCACAAGAAAATCCACAAAATCGTTTAGCTCTTCCGCGAAAGAATCAGGAAGATGTTGAATCTTCTCGACCACCAGCTCTTTCGTGCTCATAATTCTTTCCCTCCTGTGATAGAGAACTAATTCAGCGCTGACCCTTGCGCAAGTCGCTCGCGCATCAACTCCAGTTGCCGCTTCACACTCGCATCGAGCACCGTGTCGCCGATGCGGACGACCATGCCGCCCTTCAGCGACGAGTCGAGCGCGAAACGGACGCGCACCTTTTTCTTCGTGTACTGCTCAAGCTTCTCCGACAAATTCTTTCCTTGCTGTTCGGAGATTTCCACCGCCGATGAAACGTCAACATTCACGATGCCGTACTTCGCATCGCGCAGTACGCTATACTGCTCGATGACTTCCGGCAAAATTGCTTCGCGATGCTTCTCCGTCAGCAGTTCGAGAAGCGTCATGGTTACTTTCCCGATTCGTGAGGCGAACAACTCGCGCAGCACCGCCGTTTTCTTGTCCGCCTTCACAATCGGGCTGGCGAGAAGAAGTCGCAGCTCACGTGAACCGTCCAGCGTCTTCTTGATTGTCTCAAGGTCGCCGGCGACGGTATCAATCATATTCATCGCCGAGTCCACGGACATCATCAAAGCTTGCGCGTAACGCCGGGCGACACGAGTGTTCTTCATTCAATTTCTTTCAACGAAAAAATTTCTACCACACGGCACTCAACGAGCCGTAGGCAAAGAACTCCAGAACTCTGATTATTGCCACGAGCTTCAGCTCGTGGGTTACAAATCAGAACGTTCATCGGGCTTTAGCCAAAAAAAACATGCCTGCATATTTGGCTAAAGCCTAAGTGTTTTCTCGCTTCGTTGTCCACGACCTGAAGGTCGTGGCAATAGTTCAATCGAAGTGAGATTGTCAGCATACTGCTCAGTTGCGCGAAGTTTTTCGAGTCGAATCTCAAAAATTTCCTTGTGGAATTTTGTGTCCTTCGAGTCTTCGTGGTAAATTTTTCGCACGTTAGCTCGGACGAATATCCTTAATCACGTTATCCACAAGCGAGCGATGCTTGTTGACGTCGAGATTCGCGTCGATGATTTTCCCCGCGGCGCTTACCGCGAGGTCAGCGACTTCGCTGCGCAGCGCGATCAGAGCCGCGTCTTTCTCGCGGCGAATTTCTTCTTTCGCCTGCTCAATCACTTGCCGCGAACTCGCGTTCGCCTTCTCGATAATTTCCGCCTTCAAGCGTTCGCCCATCTCGCGCCCTTCGCGCACTGCGGCTTGCGATTGCGCGTCCGCCATCGCAAGCTGCCGCTTGTTTTCTTCCAGCAAGCGCTTCGCTTCGGCGTTCGCGTTTTCCGCGTGTTCAATCGAAGTGCGGATTTCTTCTTCGCGCTTCGTCAGCGCGCCGACGAGCGGCTTCCATGCCGTCTTGCTGAGAATCGCGAGCACCGCCACAAAAGTAATTATTGTCCAGACAATCAGTCCGGGATTCAGGTCGAGCATTGATGCGCCCTGTTATGCTTTGAGTGCGAGAAGAATGCAAATCGCAAGCGCAAAGAACGTCGCGCCTTCGATGAGTGCAGCCGCGATGATCATTGAAGTACGAACGGCGCCGGCAGCTTCGGGCTGACGTCCGCTTGCTTCCATTGCTGCCGCGGCGAGCTTGCCGATGCCGAGTCCAGCGCCAACGAGTGTGATGCCTGCACCGATGCCTGCTGCGAGATATGCCCAACCAAGATGCTCCATCTTATTTTTTCTCCTATGGTGATGATATTAAATTCTGAGCGAAGCGAAGAATCTAGCCGCCGCTCATTTTGTAATTAAGTATGAGACCCTTCGCTCCGCTCAGGGTTGGGGGCGCCTGCCTGAATTCCTAGCCCCATGAAAATACTCGTCAGCATCGTGAACACGTATGCTTGAAGAAACGCGACAAATAACTCCAAGAAGTTAATCGCAACGATAAACCCGCCCGTCACAACGCCGACAAAATAATTTTTGAAAATGAAAATCAATCCGACGAGCGAGACGATGACGAGATGACCACCCGTCATGTTGGCGAACAAACGCATGCAGAGTGCAAACGGCTTTGTGAACAATCCGAGAATCTCAACCGGAATCATAATAGGCCAGAGAAATGCCGGCACGCCGCCGGTCAGGTGCGCAAGATAATGCCCGAAGCCCTGCGCGCGAATCGAGGCAGCCTGAATCATGACAAACGCTATGATCGCGAGACCCGCGGTGACCGCGAGATTTCCGGTTGCCGATGCGCCGTAGGGAATCAATCCCATTAAATTCATGGTGAGGATAAAAAAGAATGTCGTGAGGAGGTAGGGCATGTAACGCAACCCGCCGGGACCCATATTCGGAATTGCAATTTCGTCGCGGATGAATTTCACAAATACTTCCACCAAATTTCCCCAGCCTTTGGGAACGCGATTCTTCGCGTTTGCGCGCGCAGCAATCGTCATCACCACAATCAACAGAACCGCCGCGAGCCACATGAACACGACATGCTTTGTGATGGACAAATCAAGCGTCAGAGCGCCGAGGTGTATCGGTTCGAAGTGAGGAAGATGGACATGAGCAAAGGGGAGATGTAACTCACGGCTGTCTTGAATGTGATCGAACAACTCTTTGAACATCTCGCCGACGCTCATTTCGCCGCCGTGGCCTTCAGTCGCTGCGCGTTGTGCGGCCTCCGCCGCATGTTGGGTTGCTTGCGCCGTGGTATCGTGTGCCGCTTGTGGAAATCCATCCCTTTGGGAAAAGAACGTAAACAGATTCATTGAGCTTTGTGTGAAACTTTCTTTTGAATGTAGAAGATTTCCAAAACGAGATAAACGATGGAGAAACTCAAAACAGAAACAACCAGCGCCGTTGTGTGAAGTCCGACGAATCGGATGAGCACAACAAGAACGACGAGCATCACCCCCATCCGAATTCCCATCCCACCGAGCACTGCTTTCAAGAACGTCGTGTGCGATTTCTCGAACGACAACTCTATTGCAAGAAATCCCGCCATGACATTGAGCGTGCTGAGGATTGCCCCCGCGATAACGGCCTGAGAGATTTCCCGACCTTCCCCTGAAACAACAAGCATCGCAACTGCAAGCCCGAGCGTGAACGTCACACCAACATGAACCGGAAATCGTTTATCGACCTTCACGCTTCTGCTTTTCGGTTTCGGGTCTTGACTTGCGTGCGAGCTTCAATTCTTCGTCCGCCGCTTTGCCCAACGCGTTTGCATCACGGATGAATTTGAAGAGTCCGCCTGCTGCGCCGAGCGTCACGCCGCCGAGCGCGCACCACGGGGATGTCCCAAATTTTCCGTCCAACCAATACCCGATGAAGAAAAAAACGAGGACGCCGGCGCCTAATTGGATGCCCATCGTGAGGAAGGGTCCAAAATCCTTTGTAACGTTTTTGCGGAGACCCCCGGCGATCTTCTCGCCCAGATTGTCGTCCTGTTGCGCCACACTACTCCTTCTTCGGCAACGGCGGCGAGCCGGAAGGTCCGCCTGCGGCGGACTTCATGTCGCAATTGCCGTGAAATATCGCGCCCTCATCAACAACAAGCTTCGCCGCGCGAATGTCGCCGTGCAACACGGACTTCGCCTCGAGTACGACCTTTTCCGCTGCAGTAACCGTCCCGGTAATTTTGCCTGCGATGCTGACAGTCCGCGCGGAAAGATTTCCTTCGATACTTCCCGTTATGCCGATAGCAGCGTTCGCCTTAACATTCACCTCGCCGATGAATTTTCCGTCGATGCGAATGCTCCCCTCGGTCTTGATCTTCCCCTCGAAGGATGTGTTTGCTGCAATGAGCGTCAGGTCACTGCCGTTATTCTTGTCTGCCATGGTTCGTTCTCCTATTCCCTTCAACCAACCGCTACAAGAGCGGGGCATCGCTCCGTGATGCACCCTCCCCTCGTGATTTCCTGTTTACAATGTTATTTTTGAATTCAACAAAAACCGCCCCGGCTCCTGCGGTACCCCATCCTTCAGCACTTCAAAATGCAGATGCGGACCCTTGCTCGTCCGCCCCGTGTTCCCGACAAGCGCGACAACATCGCCGCGCTTCACCATCGAGCCAGTACTTTTCAGGAGCGACGCATTGTGCTTGTACACCGTTATCACTCCGCTTCCGTGCGAGATGATGACGGTGTTGCCGTCATCGTACGTCCAGCCGCTGAACACCACGTAGCCTTTTGCCGCGGCGTGCACGGGCGTTCCTTCTTTCGCCGCATAGTCAATGCCGAAGTGTTTTTCTTCCGGCTCGAAACCTTGCGTTACCACTCCGCTCGTCGGGACGAACAACGGGAGCGATGCTTGCAAGCCCTCAACGTTCACGACTGCACTCGCAGGCGTTGGACTTACATCGTCTCGCATTGACGTTGTAAAATCACTTTGAGACGATTGAATGGGTTGCCGCGTTTCGTCTCGCCTCTGTTCATCACTCTTCTGCGGTGCAGCGTCGCTTTCATTCTTCTCGACGCGTTCACCAAGCGCCTTGCGTAGAGTCTCGTTGTAATCCTTCAGCACGGCGACTTCTTCCGCGAGCGCTCTGATGCGCCGCTCGGTTTCGTTGTCCGCGCTCACCGCAACCTGTTGAGCGCCGGCAAGACGACCGAGAGGAGTGAATCGAAACGCAAGGACGAACAACAGGAAGAGAACTGATGCCGTAGCGCCTCCCCAGAGCGCGAGCTTCGACGCGCCTGCAGTGATGCTTCGTGTACCGCCGCCATCCCCTCGAGGGACGATGAGGATTTCGAATTCTCTAGACTTCTTCCTCCGTTTGCTCCCTAAGGGAAACATCACGCAATCCGAAAAAATTTGTAAAAAAATATAGACAAAAGTCGCGGGAATGTCAACGCACGGTCGCGGTAAAACGTTAAAGGAGTTGGATTTGTGAGGAAGCCGCTACAACGTTCAAGCGCTTTCTCTTTACGGAGAAAGAAACGCGTCAACGAATCGTGTACTGCCTGTGATCAAAAAGTGATACTTCTAAGCGATCTTACCGTTGGGGAAAAATCCAAATCATCTACCATTACATTCGAGGAGGTTGTCATGAGGCAAAAAATTGTTATGTTTTCCGTCGCGACCTTAATCGCCATCGCCGGTTGCAAGAAAGATGACCCGGCGCCAGCGCAAACCGTATTCAACGTCGGACCCGTTCCTCCGACAACCACGCTCCGAACCGGAACGTTGACGGCAGAAAACGCAACACCAACTGCAGGTTCGGTTTCGATTGTGAGAGACGCGAACAACGAAGAATGGATATCCTTCGGCTCGAACTTCACTTCGACATTTGCCACGGGGACTGTCGCGGTGTATCTCGCGAAAAGCAATGCGCGCATCGGCTCGCAGCGGACTCTTCCGCCGCCTCCCGTTCCGAACATTTTGTCTGCGGGATTCGTTGCGGTGAATGGCGCGCAATCAATCAAAATTCGCGCCTCGTCGACAGGGTTCTCGCATGTCGTTCTCTATTGCGAGACCGCCGAAATCAACTTCGGCAATGCGGCGATGAATTGAACAATGTGAACCCCGGGAAAATCATTTCAAAAACCATAATATGATGATGAAGCAAGTGTTGTTCATTATTGTCGCTGTTCTCCTTGGATGCAAGAAGGACGACCCGCCGACAACATCAACCAATGCCGTCAATCCACCCGCGCAACGCACGGTGGTAAAGACGGGCGCCTTCTCAGGACAAAATGGATACGCAACGTCGGGCGGAGTCGAAATCGTTCGTGACTCGACAAGAACCGAGTTCGTCCTGACGAAATCCGATTTCCGCGTGAGCGGCGGCGCCGGTACGATTACCGCATGGCTCACCGACGCGACAGGCGCGACGAACTTGAATTCTTCGACGACGAAAGTGCAAGTCGGAACAATCAACTCCGGATTCGCGGGCACATACGCTTTCCCGATTCCAGCTCCCGGGCTCGGTTCGTATTCTCACGTCGTGATGTTTTGCCAGGCGGCGCGAATCAATTTTGGAAATGCAGCATTACAAAACCCATGACACGTTTTCTCGCTTACAGAAACCAGCTGCTCGCAACACTGCTCGCACTCGCGTTCAGTTCGAACATCGCGTTCGGCGGCGGCGGCTGGATTCGACCGCAAGGCTCGCTCTACGCGAAAATCGGCTTCACAACGTTGAGCACAAAGACGTTCCACGCGTCGGACGGAACCTTGGTTACAACTGCGGATTTCACCACGCAAACTGCGCAACTCTACGGCGAGTACGGCATCGCGCAAAATATTTCTGTCGTGTTCGATATTCCGTTCTTGAAGCGGTCGAAGTTTGAAACGGCGGAAGCCGCCTCGGGATTTGGCGACGTCGGCGTGGAGTTCAAATACGGAGCGCTCACGGGAGAAGTGCCCGTGGCTCTCGGCGTCGGGTTCGAGCTGCCGACCGGAAACGAGAGAGCCTTCGCCCGCAATCTGAAAAACCTGCAAGTGATTTCGTTTCAGCCGACGGGCGACGGCGAGTTCAATACGTGGCTGCGCGCTTACGCGTCGCGTTCATTTTATCCCGTGTCCGCATTCGTCTCTCTGGACGCGGGATACAATTTTCGGACGAAGGGTCTGACGAATCAGTATCAAGTCGGATTTCAGGCGGGATACAAGCTCTTCGATGCGCTCCAGCTATTCGGCAACCTGCGCCGCTTTGCGACCGCGGGAACTGCGAACAAGAATTTGATCTTCAATGCGATCGGAGTCGGCGAGGGGGTTGAATACACGAGCTTTGGGTTCGGGATTTCGTATTCGGTCTCGACGCTCGTGAGCCTGACTGCCGATGGTGCGTCGGCATTCGGTACAGTGAAGAACATTTACGCCGGGCTGAATCTTGGTTTTGGCGTTGCGATCGAGATGTAGTCTCATTGTGAGAATCGTAACGCCTACTTGGGATTGGAGATTCCCGAAAATAGAAAGCAAAAAATAGCCACTCACGAAGTGATGCCTTCGGCAAAAGACACCTCCGAAGTGATGCCTTCGGCAAAAGACACCTCCGAAGGAGTCCTTCGGACAAGTCACTAAGGATTCACGAAGAAAATGCTCTTTTGAGATATGGTAACAATCGCAGGATAAACATGATCGAGCATCCGACACCCAAAAGAACTTTGTGAAACCTTCGTGTCTTAGTGTCTTCGTGGCAAGCCCGTTTGCTTTTTAACTCGGGGAATGTCCACCTTGGGATAATAGAGTTTTCCCATTTTTTTTATAATGAATGGAAGGGAGGCGAATGCAGCGCAAAGTACTCGTCGTTGAAGACGACAAGGACATCCAACAACTTGTGCAATTGCATTTGCGCGACATGGGCTGCGTGTGCGAAGCGGCAACAGACGGTGAGAGAGGCCTGGAAAAAGCACTGAAGAACAAATACGATCTGATCATTCTCGACATCATGCTGCCGGGCATAGATGGCGTGGAGATTTGCAAAGAGCTACGTTCCGAAAAACATTACACACCGATCCTGATGCTGACGGCTCGGTCCGAAGAACTTGACAAGGTGTTGGGGTTAGAAGTCGGCGCGGACGACTACCTCACGAAGCCGTTCAGCATTCGCGAGCTGATTGCGCGGGTGAAAGCGATCTTCCGTCGCATCGAAGCGGTGAAGGACGACGTGAGCGGCGCCGACAAGAAACAGATTGAGTTTGCCGGCTTGCACATCGACATGGAGAAACGAACGGCAAAGTTGAGCGGACAGAAAATAGATTTGACGGCGAAAGAATTCGATCTCCTCTCCCTGTTTATGAAAAATCCGGGGAAGGCATACACGCGCCAAACTCTTCTCGGCACGGTTTGGGGCTATCAATTCGAAGGCTATGAACACACCGTCAACTCGCACATCAACAGGCTGCGCGCAAAAATCGAAGCCGACCCGGCGAACCCGAAATTTATTCAGACGGTCTGGGGAGTGGGATACAAATTCGCAGAAGAGGAGTAACGCGTGCGCAATAGATTTTTCAAAAGCCTCTACTGGAAGCTCTCAGCGGTGTTTCTGCTCGTCCTGACGATTGTGGGCGCCGCATATGCTTGGCTGACGTTCTTTTCTACGGAGATGTATTTCTTCGAGACGAGCCAGCGGCTCAACGCATCGGTCGCGCAGCATATTGTGAATGACGTCCAGCCGTTCATTGACGGTAAGCCGAACACCGAAGAGATGAACAAAATCTTCCACAGTGTCATGGTCGTGAATCCCAGTGTCGAAGTCTATCTTCTCGATTCGACGGGAAAAATTCTTACGTTCGATGCGCCGAAGGAAAAAGTGAAGCTCACCTCGGTTTCTCTCTCGCCGATTCAAGAGTTTCTCCAATCGGACGACAAAAAACTCGTGCTCGGCGAAAATCCGCGCGACGTTCATAAGCAGAAAGTCTTCTCTGCCGCTCCCGTCGTTATGAACGGAATGATCTACGGCTACATTTACGTCATCCTCGGCGGCGAGCAGTTCGATTCGATTGCCGAGCGCATTCGTGCGAGCAACATCTTGTCGCTTGGATTGCGCGGTTTTCTTTTGAGCTTGATCGGCGCGGGGGTTGTCGGGCTTGTTGCGCTCGCATTCGTGACGCGCAAACTGCGACGGATGAGGCAATCGGTGATGGCGTTCAAGGAGGGGGATTACTCTCAACGCGTCGCAATCAAGTCGAACGACGAGTTGGATGATCTCGGCGCCTCGTTCAACGACATGGCTTCGACGATTCAGAAGAATCTGGAAGAGCTTAATCGCGCCGACGCGCTGCGTCGCGAGCTGATTGCCAATATCTCACACGATTTGCGGACCCCGCTCGCTTCGATCCAGGGTTATGTCGAGACGTTGATGATGAAAGAAGACTCGCTGAATGCCGAAGAGAAGCAGCAGTTTCTGAAAACGATTTTCAGCAGCGCGGAGCGGCTTGGCAGACTCGTGCAGGAATTGTTTGAACTCTCCAAGCTCGAAGCAAAGCAAAGCCAGCCGAAGATCGAGGTGTTCTCCATGCCCGAACTCGTGAACGACGTGACGATGAAATTCGCTCCGCACGCGGAACGGAACGGCGTCACAATTTCGGCGGAAATTCCCAAGAGCTTGCCGCTCGTTGCCGCGGACATCGGCATGATCGAGCGCGTGCTGCAGAACCTTGTCGAGAACGCGCTCAACCATACGCCGTCGGGGGGACGCGTGAATGTTGCGCTCGCGCGGCGAGACAGAAAAGTCGTTGTCGCCGTCGAGGACACGGGAGTCGGCGTTGCGGAAAAAGACTTGCCGTTTATTTTTGAACGGTTCTACTCGGCGCGTTCGCGTACACAAGTGAACAACAGCGGCGCAGGACTGGGTTTAGCGATCACAAAAAAAATTCTCGAGGCGCATCACGAGAAGATTCAGGTGCAAAGCCGCGTGAACGAAGGGACACGATTTACCTTCGAGCTTCCGGCTGCGAATCAGCGCTGAGGAAACCTCTCCCACATTCGCTCCACAAACTCCCGCATCTTCTCCTTGTACGCTTCCCTATCGAAGAGCATCGCATGAGCGCGGAGCTTTTCCGCATCGAACTTCATCACGTTGCATTTTTGAATCGCGTCAATGAGCACGTCAACCTTCTGTTCAGGGAAAAGAACGCCGGTCTTCAGATCCTCGCGGTCAACCACTGTCTCAAGCGCGCCGCCCTTCGCATACGCGATCACCGGTTTGCCTGAAGCCATCGCTTCGAGCGGGACGATGCCGAAATCTTCATCGCCCGGGAAGATGAGCGCTTTGCATTCGGCATAACATTTCTTCAGAACATCATCCGGCTGCCAGCCGAGAAACTCGATGTTCGGCTTTGCCATCGCACGAAGCTTCGCACCATCCGGTCCGTCGCCGATGATGACGAGCTTGTCTCCCGTGTGATTGAACGCTTCGATTGCCAAGTCTATTCGTTTGTACGGCACAAACGCGCTGACAATCAAAAAGTACTCGCCCAATGTGTTCGAGAGTTGAAATAAAGAAGTATCAACCGGCGGATAAATCACAATCGAATCACGACCGTAAATCTGCTTGATGCGCTGCTGGACGTTGTGTGAGTTCGCAATGAAGTAATGCGGGTTCTTCGCCGTCCGAACATCCCAACGACGAAGATACTTCACAAACATCTTCATGCCGAGTCGCGTGAGAAGTCCGGCGCGCGCCTTTCCGAAATACTCGTCATACAAATTCCAAATGTACCGCATCGGCGTGTGGCAGTAGCAGATGTGAAGCGTCTCGGGTTTTGTTCGAACGCCTTTTGCCACAGCATGATTCGATGAGATGACGATGTCGAATGCACTCAAGTCAAGCCGCTCGATTGCACTCGGAAACAGCGGCAGGTAGTGGCGATATTTTTTTTTCGCGAATGGAAGCTGTTGAATGAACGACGTTCGAATCGGCATCCGCTCGATGGTGGGCGAGACGGAGCCGTTCACATGCACCAGTGTGAAGAGCGTTGCGTCGGGAAAGACTTCGCACAGTGGTTCGACGCATTTCTCTCCACCTCTCATGCCGGTGAGCCACTCGTGAACGATGGCGATGCGCGGCTTCTTCATACGCCAAGCTTCCACAATGCGACAATCGGAACGGCGAACAATTTTTTGCCGAATGGAATAATATCGGACCCGCTGTAGAGGACAATGCCGCGATGAAATGATTTGCCTGCAATCTCTGCGAGCACCTTGAGATTTTTGAAATCAGCCGCCGTTACGGTCGCGCTTGATTTTACCTCTATGCCGACGACACGGCGGCGCTTATCCTCCAGCAGCAAGTCCACCTCTTGCCCGCGCAATGTGCGGAAATGAAACATCTGCGGTCGCGCATCACTCCACGTACATTGCTTCGCAAGCTCCATCGCGACAAAATTCTCCAGCAGGTGTCCGAACAGCGTCGGCTGGTTTGTCAACTGCTGCGTGTTGACGCCCTGGAGATGCGCGGAAAGCCCGGTGTCGCAGAGCATCACCTTCGGCGTTTTGATCAGACGCGTGCCGAGATTGCTCGACCACGCCGGGAGAAATTGTATGAGATAGGTGGTCTCCATCAACGTCAGGTAGCGCTTCAGCGTCGTCTGCGGAATTGTTGTGCTGTTGGAAAGCTCCGCGATGTTGAGCAGCGTCGAGGAACGCGACGCGAGCAATGTCAGCACGCGCGGGAGCTCAGCCAGTCCCTCGATGTTTGCAAGGTCGCGGATGTCGCGCTGCAAAATCGTTGTGACGTACGAGCCGAACCATGATTGACGGCTTCGCTCGTCGGTGCGGCGCACAGCCTCAGGAAATCCTCCGATGAGAAGCCGCCGAAACAAATTGCTCTTTGTCAGCGGCGGCATTCTTGACAAACTCAACGACGAGGAAAACATCATGTCAACGAAGCGCTCCTTTGTTCCCTCAATCTCTCCCTGCGAAAATGGATACAAGGTGAAAATGTCCATTCGCCCGGCAAGCGAGTCTGCGAGGCGGGGAAGAAGCAAAACGTTCGCCGAACCGGTCAGCATAAATCGTCCGGGCTTACGTGCACGGTCCACCTCAGCCTTAATGGCGAGAAACAACTCCGGTACGCGTTGCACCTCGTCGAGCGCAATGTTCGTAGTGAGATTGCGCAGGAAGCCGGCGGGGTCCGCTTGCGCGCCTGCAAGCGCCGGCGCCTCGTCGAACGTAATGTACTCCGCCGGGTGTGCGTGCTCGGCAAGCGCTTTGACGAGCGTGCTTTTCCCCGATTGCCGCGGACCGTTGACGAACAAGACGGGCGTATCTTTCAGCGCGCGGAGAAGGTCGTATTGAAGTCGTCGTTGTATCATGGCATAAATAATAGAAAAATGAGCCGTGAAAATCAACCATTCAGTGGTGTAAATTCCACCATTCAGTGGTGGATTTTACACCACCGTACTTCACCCCGACATATACTCGCACACCCCCGCCTGCCTCATAGAGCAATAGGGCGGGCAGGCGCATCCGTTTGCATCCCTCTTGCGCTGTGCCTATATTTTCCTTCAGCATTTCATTCACAGCGGGCATTGAGATCGCTTGAGCATTCTGCTTATTTTGATTGTGATGGTTGCGATATTCATGGCGGGGATATCGCTTGTTCTGCTCGTCCTCGGGCCCGTGTTGCTGCTTCAGCCGTATCGTCGGACCATCGAGTGGTATCGCGAGCGCACGAAAATTCTGCATCCCGTCGCTCTCCATCTCCCTTACGAAGATGTTGTTCTGAAAACCAAAGAGGGCTTCAATCTCAGCAGCTGGCTCATCAAAGCGGCGCAACCAGCACGGGGAACAATCATCATCCTGCACGGCGTAAGCGAGTCAAAAATCGCGGGCTTGCCGATGGCGAAGGAGTTTCATGCACGAGGCTACAACGTTTTTCTCTATGACTCGCGTCGTCATGGCGAAAGTGGCGGCTCGTATTGCACGCTTGGTTACCATGAGAAGCAGGACGCGACGATGGTGATAGACTATCTCATGAGCCGAAAGGATGTGAAGGTCGGAAAGATCGGATTGTTCGGCTGGTCTATGGGCGCGGTGGTCGCGATTCTCGTCGCTTCGATTGACAAGCGCGTTGCAGCAGTTGTCGCTGAAAGCGGTTTTGCAACGCTGCGAACGGTCTTCGATGACTATCAACAGAGAATGATAAAACTTCCGTGGCATTATCTCCGCAACATTGTTATCAAGCGTTCCGAGTTTCTTGCAAAGTTCAAAGCGAACGATGTCGCTCCCGTTGAAGCCGTCAAGGAGATTCGTGTTCCGGTGTTCCTTCTCCACGGAACCGAGGACAATCTCATCAAGCACGACTATTCCGAGCAGGTCTTTGCCGCCGCGAACGAGCCGAAACAACTCTGGCTTATCGAGGGCGCGCGGCATCATGATATGATGGAGGTCGGGGGCGAGGGGTACACGCGCCGGATTTGTGAGTTCTTTGATACGTACCTACCGTGAGATGTATGCGTCCCCATTCCCAATCTTGCACAATTAGCATTTCCTTCTTACCTTTTCCCATGCTTGTTTGCCGAGTAACCCTTCTACAGACCGCTCTCTTTTCATTCTCATGAGTTTTCGATGAACAAAACCACAAAGTTTCTCAACTCTTCCGTCGGCAGAAAAATCGTCATGTCGTTGTCGGGGTTGTTTCTCTGCACGTTTCTCGTCGTCCATCTCATCATCAATCTGTTTGCGCTCAATGTCAAGAACGACGGCGGCAGCGAGTTCGAGATGTACGCGACATTCATGGCGACATGTCCGCTCATCCGTCCGCTGGAATGGGTTCTGTTTGGAGGGTTCATTCTCCACGCTGTGCTCGGCATCGTTTTGACGCTACAGAATTGGAAAGCGCGCCCCGTCAACTACAAAGTAAACAGCAGCAGTGAGAACTCACCGTGGATCTCCCGCTTCGCATGGCTGACGGGAATTTTTGTCGGCGTGTTTCTCGTCGTGCACGTCAACACGTTCTTCGTGCAATCGAGATTCATCACGCACCGGCCGATGATTCAGCTTATTATCGACGCGTTCAAGAGTCCTGCGTACGTCGCGTTCTACATGGTTGCTCTTGTCTTTCTCGCGTATCATCTGCGGCACGGATTCCAATCTGCGTTTCAAACGCTGGGATGGCGAACGAGCCGATACTTGCCGCTCATCAACGCGGTTGCCGCGCTCTTCTGGCTCGTCATCCCGATCGGGTTTGCACTCATCCCGCTCTATTTCTTTTTTGCCTACTAAGGGAACATTATGACGTTGAATTCCAAAATACCCGACGGACCCATTCAGCAGAAGTGGGACAATCATCGGTTTCATGTGAAGCTTGTGAACCCGGCGAACAAGCGAAAGTATCACATCATTGTCGTTGGAACAGGACTCGCGGGCGCATCAGCGGCAGCCTCGCTTGCGGATCTCGGCTACAATGTCACGGCGCTTTGCTATCATGAGTCGCCGCGTCGCGCACACAGCATTGCAGCGCAAGGCGGCATCAATGCGCCGAAGAATTATTCGAACGACGGTGACAGCGTGTGGCGATTGTTTTACGACACAGTCAAAGGCGGCGACTATCGCGCGCGCGAAGCCAACGTCTATCGCCTCGCGCAAGTGAGCGGTTCTATTATAGACCAGTGCGTTGCGCAAGGCGTGCCGTTTGCGCGTGAGTACGGCGGCTTGCTCGATAATCGTTCGTTCGGCGGCGCACAGGTTGCGCGAACATTTTACGCGCGCGGGCAAACCGGTCAGCAGTTACTGCTCGGCGCGTACTCGGCGTTGTCGCGACAAATTGGATTGGGCAGCATTACATTTCTTGATAGAAGGGAAATGCTGGATCTGGTGGTTGTGGATGGAAAGGCGCGCGGCATCATCGTGCGGAATCTTCGCTCGGGAAAACTCGAGCGCATCGCGGGGCACGCAGTCGTGCTTGCGACCGGAGGTTATGGCAATGTGTTTTATCTCTCGACGAACGCGAAGGCGAGCAACGCCACCGCAATCTGGCGCGCGCACAAACGGGGCGCGTATTTCGGCAACCCGTGCTTCACGCAGATTCACCCGACGTGCATTCCACAGAGCGGCGACTATCAATCGAAGCTGACGCTTATGAGCGAGAGCCTTCGCAACGACGGTCGCATCTGGGTTCCCAAGACCAAGGGGGATAAGCGCAAGCCCGAAGAGATTCCCGAGAGTGAGCGCGACTACTATCTCGAACGCATGTATCCATCCTTCGGCAATCTCGTGCCGCGCGATGTCGCGTCGCGTCGGGCCAAAGAAATGTGCGATAAAGGCTGCGGCGTCGGACCAACGGCGCTTGCGGTCTATCTCGACTTTGCCGATGCAATCAAGCGCAGCGGACGGAGCGTGATCGAAGGAAAGTATGGAAACCTCTTCGACATGTATCACGAAATCACCGGCGAAAACCCGTACGAAACCCCGATGCGCATTTATCCCGCCGTGCACTACACGATGGGCGGCTTGTGGGTGGACTACAATCTGATGAGCACTATTCCTGGGCTGTACGTCATTGGCGAAGCGAATTTCGCCGACCATGGCGCGAACCGTCTCGGCGCCAGCGCGCTGATGCAAGGGCTTGCCGACGGCTACTTCGTTCTTCCCTACACGATCGGCGATTATCTCGCGAGCACGTCGTTCGCCAATGTCTCCGCGGAGGCAAAAGAGTTTGGCGACATCGAAAGCTTCGTCAACGAAGGAATCAAAGAACTTCTCTCCATCAATGGCAAGCGAACAGTGGAGCAATTCCACCGTGCGCTCGGCAAAATCATGTGGGACAAGGTCGGCATGGGTCGCAACCGCGCAGGTTTGACGAGCGCAATTCGGGAAATTCAACAACTGCGCGAGGAGTTCTGGCAAGATGTGAAAGTGGTTGGCTCGGCGGACGGCTTGAACCCGGAGATCGAGCACGCCGGGCGCGTGGCAGACTTCATCGAGCTTGGTGAGCTGATGGCGAAGGACGCGCTGCACCGCGAAGAATCGTGCGGCGGACATTTCCGCGAAGAACATCAAACCGAGGACGGCGAAGCAAAACGCAACGACGAGCAGTTCAGCTACTGCGCCGCATGGCAACACCTCGGCAACGGTGTTGAGCCGATGCTGCACAAAGAATCGCTCACTTTTGAATACGTGAAACCTTCGCAAAGGAGCTACAAGTAATGAATTTTGCACTTAACGTCTGGCGGCAGAAGAACGAGAGCGACGGCGGCAGATTCGTTCCCTACACTGTCAATAACATTTCCGGAGACGCGTCCTTCCTCGAAATGCTGGATGTGCTGAACGAGGAGCTGGTGAAAAAAGGAGATGACCCGATTGCATTCGACCATGATTGCCGCGAAGGAATCTGCGGAAGCTGCGGCATAGTGATCAACGGGCGACCGCACGGTCCCGCGCGTGGAATCGCTACTTGCGAGCTTCGCATGAGACATTTCCGCGACGGGGAGCGCATCGTTGTCGAGCCGTGGCGTGCGAAGTCTTTCCCCGTGATCAAGGATCTGACTGTGGACCGGACGTCGTTCGACCGCATCATGCAGGCCGGAGGATTTGTCTCGGTCAAGACCGGCGGCACGCCCGATGGGAACGCGATTCCGATTCCCAAGGCCATTGCGGAAGAAGCCATGGATGCCGCGGCGTGCATCGGGTGCGGCGCGTGCGTTGCCGCGTGCAAAAACACTTCGGCAATGCTCTTTGTTGCGGCGAAGGTTTCCCACCTCGCACTTCTCCCGCACGGTCACGCAGAGCGTGTGCAGCGCGTTGAAGCCATGGTCGCGCAAATGGATGAAGAAGGATTCGGCAATTGCTCCAACACCTACGCGTGCGAAGCGGAATGCCCGAAAGAAATTTCCGTAACGCATATTGCCCGTTTGAATCGCGAATACTTGAGGGCGAAAGTTGTGTAGCAGCGGTTGCACAATGAGTACGTGATGAAAGGAACGCAGCCTCATGCGTTCCTTTTTCTTTTTGGCTGATGCAATGAGATCATTCTTTGAGAGACATTGGGTTCTTCTCGTCGCCATCGTCGTAACGCGCCTGCCATTTTTATTCCTTGGCTACGGCGCGGACGCCGATTCCTGGCTCGTCGCGAATTCCGCTGCTACGTTGTGGCACACCGGCGACTACTATCCGTCGCGATTGCCGGGCTATCCATTGCACGAGATTTTTTCGGCGCCGTTTGTCGCGCATGGCGGCGCTCCACTCTCGAACGCAGCAACGCTTGCCATTTCGATCGCCGCAATAGTTGTCTGGTCACGCATCGCGGAGCAACACGGTCGGAATCACCGGCTGCTTGCCATTGCACTTGCCTTTGCGCCAAGCGTGTGGCAGCATTCCGCAGGGACGATCGACTACATGTGGTCGCTCTTGTTTCTCCTCCTCGCGTTTATCGCGCTCGACCGCAGACAAAGCATTCTCGCAGGCGTCCTTCTCGGTATTGCGACAGGTTTTCGAGCATCGAATTTCATTGCGGTGATTCCATTCGCTGTTTACGGCGCGCTGTCGAAACATGAGAAGAAGAATCTTGTGACGATGAGCGCGGCCTGCGTCGCGACGACACTTGTGATGTTCGCGCCGCTCGTTCTTCGTTATGGTTTCTTCGGTTGGATTGAGGCGACGCAGATGCAGATGAGCGACATTCATCCGGAAACATTCGCACGCCGGTTGATCGCGTTCGGCTATCGCAGCATCTACTTTATCGGTCCGGTCACAATGATCGTCGGAATGGCGTTGCTCTGGAAAGGTCGCCGCGGGCTTGCTGAAGCACTGCGCGCGAAGGAACCAATCGTCCTGACAATTCTCGTCGCGATCACCTCGTATCTTCTCCAATTCTTCTGGCTGCCGCTGGAGCG
>JANNUB010000583.1:0-2545 GCA_031394795.1 Ignavibacteriota bacterium
GGTGATGTCACGGTCAATTCCAATGACCACTTCTCTGCCCCCTAACATAACCAAGCACATGGAACTCTCAATGGGAAACAGTGAGCCATCCTTCCGACGATGAATTCCTTCGACCGTCATACCGCTGCGTAAACTCTCCATTGATGCTTTGTGCGATACATTCTCTTGAAGCATCGCCGCTACGTCGGGCGTATGCAACATATTAATGCTTTGCCCGATGAGTTCATCGCGTTCGTAGCCATTCATAATAGAGGCTTTGGAATTGCAATCGAGAATGGTGAACTCCTCGGGATCGGTAATGAAAATGGCGTTGGGGTTGTTTTCAAAGAGCGTGCGAAAGCGTGTTTCGCTTTCGAGCGAAGCTTCTTCCGCGCGCTTGCGCCCGGTGATTTCGTGTTGCAGCGCTTCGTTTGTCGCCGTCAATGCGGCTGTACGTTCTGCTACTCGAACTTCCAATTCGTCGTGAGCTTTTCGCAGCTTCTCCTGCGCTTGTTTGTCTCTGGCGACGAACAGAACCATTGGTCGGAACAAGAAAACGTACAATGCCGGGAATACCAGAATCGTCAACAGAGACGAGTCGAGGAGCGCATTCACATAGAAGGATAAAGGGGGCAGAACAGGCAGGAGAAGCATGACAGACGTTTCTGCCGCGAATATCGAGACTGCGGTGATCATCAACAAGCGAACCGGCGTAGGAAATTCCTTGGCTGCTTGTGCTGTATCTTGCTCCTCGACATGCGGCATCGCAGTTCGCTCTTCAATAGCATGAACTTTTATTTTCTTTTCACGCTTCATTTTCTTCAGCCTTTCTACTCTCTGCTACCAAGGTAACGCCCGCCAGCTCCCGATTCCATCGGGATTCGGCGGGCAGGCTTCAGTGATCTTAACGTAGTACGCACGCCCCCGAAGGGGTCCTTTCCCAAAGGGAAGCCTTCGGCTCGGACAAAGCAAAGAGCCAACAGAGAACATTGCATGGCTCGCATTTATGATCCTCCATCTATTGAGAGATGTACCCTGTTTGAGCTGTTCAATGGTTGTGCCAGCAAAAGGAGCAGCACTCATTGAGGTACTTTGAATTCCGTAGAGCCGGCGCCACAAACCTGGTGGCTAAGTTTGTGCATCTGGCTAGTTGAGAGGAGGTACTACTTTGGGAGGGGGAAAAAATCTGGAGAGGAAAGGGGGGGAGATTCTAATTCAACTTCTGCAATAACGATTCAAGAAACATTTTCACCTCGAGCACATCTGCGCGTAATCGCTCATCCTTGATCTTCGTTCTCAGCGCCGGCGCGTCGATGAGTTCGAGCTGCTCGCCGGTGTCATTCTCGGGCGTGTAGTTCTTCAGAACTTGCTTTGCGCCTTCGATCGTGTATCGCTCGTCGCGCAGCAACTTCTTGATATACAGAATCAACTTGATGTCGCGATTCGTGTAAATCCTATTTCCCGCCCGGTTCTTTTGCGGCTTGAGTTCATCAAACTCGCTTTCCCAATAGCGAAGCACATATTGCTCCAGGTCCGTGATCTTGCTGACCTCACTGATGGAGTAATATAATTTCCTGATCCCGGTGGATTTCATGATGCTCATGGTGAGGAAAAGCTAATGAAATGGATCTTGAATTGCAACGCACTACTTGGTATTCTTGCGCCTGTTGATTCGTACATCAACCTCGCGCAAGCGTTGAAGCTCCGTTCGCGTTTGGTTCAGCTCGGTTTCCAAATCCTGAATCCGCTTGCCGCGGCTGTTGAGCTCATTCCCTTGCCGCCGGATAATCGTCTGCAGGCTGTCCGTGGTTGGAATGCGTCGGTTTATTCCTCTCTCCATCGTGGTGATGCGTTTGAGCATTACCACATAGACGTCCGCCTTTATCTTCTCCTCCTGTGAAATCGGGAGAGCGGCGTAGGTCTGAAAGAGGTTCAGCGCGATGCTGTCGTCAACAGAGGGATTCAGGGGATTGCTGTAGAGCAGCGCCGCATTTCGCACGGCGAGAGGATAATGACCGGTCTTCGGATACAGCTTCGCCACGAGTGTGTACTCCAGCGCCGCTTCTCTCAGCAGATTGGCATGTGCAAGACTATCGGCTTGGTGCATATGGTATTCTGCGCGCGTTTCTGCTTCCCGCTCAATGTTTGAGCTTGGCCCGCACGAAGCAAGGGTCAAGAGCAGCAGCAGTGAAAGTGCAACGGCGTTGCGATTCATCCGGCCCCCTCCAACTGAACGGCATGTGATGCTCCCTTCGCGGCTCCGTCCGCGGGTGCGGAAGGAAGCTCAACAAAAAAAGTTGTTCCTCTGCCAAGCTCGCTCTCGACATACACTCGTCCTTTGTGCGCCTCGATGAGATGTTTGACCAGTGCAAGCCCGATGCCCGTTCCCTTTTTCGCGTTCTTTGCTTGATAGAATTTCGTGAAGATGCGCGGCAGATCGTCTTTCGGGATTCCCACGCCCGTGTCGGACACGGAGGCTTTTATGCCTCGTTTTGCTTTTGCAACATTGACCCTGATCGTCCCGCCGCTTTCGGTGTACTTGATCGCGTTGCTCAGGAGATTGCTG
>JANNUB010000590.1:0-4901 GCA_031394795.1 Ignavibacteriota bacterium
AGGCGCACGCGCGGGAAGGTGACCGTCACCTTTGAACTCCGTCCCTTTGTAGTCCATCGTTTTGAACGTCGAAGGCGCGTCTACAAGAAGTTTCGGGTCGAACACTTTGATGCGAATCGCCGCGTGCGGACAGACGATGCCGCACTTGTTGCACTGAATACACGTTCCCGCTTCATCCCAAATCGGAATTTCGAGAGCGATGTTCCGCTTCTCCCATTGCGCGGTTCCTGTCGGAAATGTTCCGTCTTTCGGAAATGCGCTGACGGGGAGCGCATCACCGAAGCCCGCGATGATTTTCGCCGTTACGTTCTTCACGAAGTCGGGCGCTTTCGGCGAAACGACAGGGGGCATTTCCAGTGTACTTGTGACTTTGTCGGGCACTTTCACTTCAAACAAATTCGCGAGCGTTGCATCAACCGCCGCGTAGTTTTGTTGAACGATTTGGTCGCCTTTCCTTCCGTACGTTTTCTTGATGGAGTTTTTGATTGCCGCAATCGCTTCGTCCTTCGGCAGCACGCCGCTGATTGCGAAGAAGCATGTCTGCATAATCGTGTTGACGCGTGCGCCCATGCCGCTTGCTTGTGCGACTTTGTATCCGTCAATGACGTAGAATTTTATTTTCTTATCTATGATGGATTGTTGAATGTGACGCGGCAATTTATCCCATACTGTATCGGTACCGTAGAAGCTGTTCAGCAGAAATGTAGAATTGGGAATCGCGTTCCGCAACACATCATACTTTTCGAGGAAGAACCACTGATGACATGCAACGAAACTTGCGCGTTCAATCAAATACGTCGAGTGAATCGGTCTCGGACCGAAACGCAAGTGCGACGTTGTCGTCGAGCCGCTCTTCTTCGAGTCGTAAACGAAGTATCCCTGCGCGTAGTTGTCTGTATCTTCACCGATAATTTTGATGGAGTTTTTGTTCGCTCCGACTGTTCCATCGGCGCCGAGACCGTAGAACATCGCGCGCACGACATCATCAGGCTCTGTCGAGAACGACGCGTCGAATTCGAGACTCGTGTTCGTCACGTCGTCATTGATGCCAAGCGTGAAATGATTCTTCGGCTTCGGCTTCAGAAGCTCGTCGTACGCTGCCTTCACCATCGCCGGCGTGAATTCTTTCGATGAGAGTCCATACCGTCCGCCGATGATTCTCGGGAAGCGCATCTGCAAATGATCATCGAGAAACGCTTCGGTGATTGCCGTGACGACATCTTGGTACAGCGGCTCGCCCGATGCGCCCGGTTCTTTTGTCCGATCCAAAACGACGATGCTCTTGACGGTCAGCGGAAGACTCGAGACAAATCGTTTCGCATCGAACGGTCGGAACAAGCGCACGTTCAGCAAGCCGAGGTTCTCGCCCCGCGCATTCAGGTACTCGACAGTTTCCTGCGCAGCTTCCGAGCCTGAACCCATCATCACAATGACGCGCTCCGCAACCGGCGACCCGACATAGTCGAACAGCGAATACTTCCTTCCGACGACGACGGCAAACTTATTCATGGCTCTTTGCACAATGTCGGGAAACGCGTTGTAATAGGGATTCACCGTCTCACGCGCCTGGAAGAACACGTCGGGGTTTTGCGCCGTGCCGCGCAGAACGGGATGTTCGGGATTCAATGCCCGCTCGCGATGCTTGCGAATCAACTCATCATCAATCATCGCTCGCAAATCTTCATCCGCGAGTTGCTCGATCTTCATTACCTCATGCGACGTGCGGAAGCCGTCGAAGAAATGCAGAACGGGAATTCTTCCTTCAAGCGTCGCCGCTTGCGCGATGAGCGCCATGTCCATCACTTCTTGCACGGAGTTGGATGCGAGCATCGCGAATCCGGTTTGCCGTGCCATCATCACATCGCTATGATCTCCGAAGATCGAAAGCGCGTGCGATGCAACCGATCGCGCTGAAACGTGAAACACGGTCGCCGTCAGCTCGCCCGCGATCTTCAACATGTTCGGCAGCATCAGCAGCAAGCCTTGCGACGCGGTGAACGTTGTCGAGAGTGCGCCTGTTTGCAACGCGCCGTGAATCGCTCCCGCCGCGCCTCCTTCGCTCTGCATTTCTGTTACGGAAGGAACAGTCCCCCACAAATTTTTTCTTCCCTGTGCCGACCACTCGTCCGCCCACTCGCCCATGTTGGATGATGGTGTGATAGGATAAATCGCGATGACTTCGTTGAGCTTATGCGCAACGTACGCGGCGGCTTCGTTGCCGTCTATGGTGACCATTTGTCGTGTCATGAGTCCTGAACCTTGAATGTTTTGGGTGAAAGACAACTTTCGTGTCGGAGAACTCACAAAAAATTGCCAAATGCGTGCCATTCAGAAAGTGGCTGAAATGAAGGGAAATCAAACTCTTGCAGAAGAGATAATTCCAAGAATTGAGAAGAGAGAATTGAAAATGAGAAAGTTCGCTTGTGCCGACTCAACCAGCCTTCAAGAAGAACAACCTTGTACAAAATGCAATTGATGGCGAGCCTTGACTTTTTCCTGAATGTCTGTTACTATGAATCGGCGTTCGCCACCGGCATTCGCCAACTCTCCCCTGTTCTTTCTGATTTCAATCATTCACCAATCCAAGGAGGGCCCCTATGAAATTCCTCGTCGCATCTGTCAGCAGCACACTGAACAGTCTCGTTGCAAAGCACTTTGAGCATGCTGCGTGGTTTTTGATTGTTGATGATGAAACGCGGACGTTCGACGCGGCACAGAACGTCACACCGAACGATCATCATTCGATTCTCGTTCGAGCATCGTCCGACGAAGTTGATGTCGTCCTCGGCGGAAAATTCAGCGCCGGTTCTTTGAAACATATTCAGAGCCGCGACCTGAGCGTCGCGCATGTGTACGGCATTACCGTGACGCAGGCGATTGAGAAGGTAACGTCGGGTGAGATTCGGACACAGAGTGGATTCGCTTCGTTGGACGTCGCGGAGAGATTCATCGGCATGACGCCGCGCGTCGTGACGATGAGAGGTAAGCAAAAGAAAGTTCTCGGGACAAGTTACGCGTCAGACTCACTGCGCGGTCATCATCATCTCCAACAATACGGAGGACGAGGACACTAAACATGCATTCGACATAGACCGCTTCAAAAAGAAGCCCCGCGCGAGCGGGGCTTGTTTTTTCAAGAACTGCGTGCTTGCCTGATGAACTCAAGCGGTCATCAGCGAACGAGCAGCATCTTTTTTGTCTGAGCGTCTCCACGTTCCCTGTACTCCGCTTGCAATCTCCCTTCTACGCGAGGTGGAGTCCATCTGATATTCATGCCTTTGGTTGCTGCTGCGTCAAACAATGCAGCGTCCCGAATCCCCAAACAAGATCAACCGCATGAATGCCAATCACGGGTCTATCGGTGAAGAGTTCAGAAAGGATGCCGAGCGCAATCCTGTCGTTCGAGTCGTTGAATGTTGGAACAAGCACAGCAGCATTCGCGATGTAAAAATTCGCATAACTCGCCGGAAGCCGAACATCGTCAAGATACAACGCTGATGGCATCGGCAAGGAAACGACATTCACGGGTGAACCGTCCTCCAGTTTTGCTCCTGCGAGTCGCTCGCGATCCTCCTGCAGCGCTCTGTAGTTTGAATCTGTCGGGTCATTTTCACTGCACAGCACAACGGTGTTGTGATTCACAAACCGGCACAAGTCGTCAACGTGTCCGTGCGTATCGTCGCCAGCGATGCCTTTGCCGAGCCAGATGACATTTGATGCCCCCAGATTGTCGCGAAGAACTTTTTCCATCTCCTGCTGCGTCATGCCAGGGTTGCGAACCTGCGTTGTTTGATCGAGCAGACACTCTTCTGTTGTGAGCAATGTGCCGCGACCGTTCACATCAATTGCCCCGCCTTCCAATACAACAGGCCTGTTGTTGTGAGTTGGATGAAAAAGTCGAGTGCCCAGAGCTTTTGCTCCCCGCTCGTGGATGTGCCGGTCTTTCTTCCAATCCGGATACTTCGCCCAGGCGTTGAACTTGAACGACATGACTGCGACTTCTCCGTAAGGAGTCTCCGTGAGGAGTCCTTCGGACCTTCGGACCGGCTCAGGTTCGCTCCGCCTCACGAACATCGGCCCGAAATCTCTCGTCCATCCCCGATTCGTAGGAAAGCGGAAAAATTCTATCTGCGACATGTCGGCGTGAACGCGTTTCAACACGCGCCGCGCACTTGCTTCATGGTCCTTTGAATTGACGATGATGCGAACGATCTCGCCCGCTGAAAGCCTTCGAACAATTTCACCAAACACCCACGGAATGATCGAAAACTTTCCGGGCCAGTCGGTTCTGTTGTGCGGCCATCCGATCCACGTTGCCTCGTGCTCTTCCCACTCGGCAGGCATCCGAAAGCCCAGGGACGCAGGCGTCTCGTTTACTTTTTCCATTTCTCCTCATCGAGAAAGCGCTGCTCGATTCCCTGATATGCATCGACGCGCCGGTCTCGCAAGAAGGGCCAGTTGCGCCGCACGTCTTCGATTCGCTTGAGATCAACTTCGCCGATCAGGATTTCTTCTTTATCAACGGACGCCTCGGCGAGAATCACTCCCTGCGGATCGGCGAGAAAAGAAGTTCCCCAGAATTCCAGCCCCGGCTCGTTCGCAACTGTTTTCTCATGTCCGATTCTGTTGACGGCAGCAACGTACACACCGTTTGCGATTGCATGTCCCCGCTGAACTGTCCGCCAGGCATCGCGTTGCTGTGCGCCGTACTTCGCTTTCTCATGCGGATGCCAGCCGATTGCCGTCGGATAAAAAAGAATGCTCGCGCCGCGCAGCGCCGTGAGACGCGCGCCTTCGGGATACCATTGGTCCCAGCAGATGAGTGTGCCGATGCTCCCCTTACGTGTGTTGAACGACTTGAATCCCAAATCGCCGGGCGTGAAATAGAATTTTTCGTAAAA
>JANNUB010000595.1:0-2444 GCA_031394795.1 Ignavibacteriota bacterium
TGCTGATCGCGCGTCGCCGACGTCCCCGTTGCGATAGCGATAAATTTCGCCGTCACGAGGCGCTGCCCTCGCCCGTCAATATCATCGAGACGGACCGTGTGCGGATCAACGAACGAGGCGGTACCGATCAGCATATCTATCTTGTTGCGCATCAGTTGATGGCGAGTCACCTCAATCTCATGACGGATAACATGGTCTGTTCGGAACAGCAAATCCTCCATCGTGATGTTCTGCTTCACGGCATACGACGCTCCGTACAGGCTTCGCTCGCGGTACCCGGAAAGATAGAGCACTGCCTCGCGCAATGTCTTGCTCGGAATCGTTCCCGTGTTGATGCACATGCCGCCAACAACTGTCTTGCGCTCGATGATTGCAACGCGCTTATCGAGCTTCGCTGCTTGGATTGCGGCGCGCTGTCCGGCAGGGCCGGAGCCGATGACGAGAAGATCATATTGGAAGTTGTCCACGAGGAAGTCTCCAGACTTGGATGAAAAGAAGAGTCACGTGATAAGAGAGTGGAAGAATATACGGAGAGAAGTTCGGTTTTGAAAGAGAGCTTGATTCTGTTCTGGGCTTTCAACAACTTTCTTGCGAACACAATAGAGAATCAAGGTGTCGTTATGCAAGAGTACCCAAGATCATTTCAAGAACGATTCAATCCTAACCGAAAGCTACGATTGGATTGGGCTGGCTCACTGAAGGAGTTCAGAGACAAGTACACCTCGTTAGACTTGCTGAAGAGAGCTTTGGAGTGGTGGGGAGATTGAGTTGTATCTCGTGGATACAAATGCAACCTCCACGTCATCCGATTGACGCCGCTGGATATGCGATCAGTGATAATGACAATGAATGAGTTGAGATTGGACTTCGACGACGCCTATCAGTACAGCGCCTCAACTCCCGCAGAAATTCTCGCGCAGACGAGGTAAATGATTTTTTACGCCACAACAGCCTCCGCCTGCTCAATCTCAGAAGTCCGCAGTTTCACGCCGCTTTCCTTGAGCAGCTTTGTCGGAAGCTCGCCGCCGGCGAAAACGAAGACGAACTCGTTCGGAATATTGTGCATGATCTTGCCTGACTCCCGAACAACCACCGAGTCGGGTTTGATGTCGGTAACTTCCGAGTCGAAGATTGTGCGGATCAAGCCTTTCTCGATGTACTCTTGAATACGGATTTCGTTTTTCTCTTTGAGTCGAACAAACTCCGGTTTGCGATAGCTGATCGTGACGGTGTTTCCAATCTGCGTCCCGAGACCCACTGCGGCTTCCACTGCGCTGTCGCCGCCACCAACGATAAGAACATGTCTTCTCTTGTACGATTCGGCTTCGATCAAACGGTACATCACTTTGGAGAGATTCTCGCCCTGCACACCGAGTTTGCGCGGACTTCCTCTTCGCCCGAGAGCGAGCAAGACATTCGCGGTACGAAACGTTCCCGATATTGTCTTCACGACAAAATGATTGTCGAGCTTATTGACGGATTCGACTTTGTGCCCGGTCTTGACGTTCAAGTCGAACTTGCCGACAATCTCCAGCCAAATCGTGAGGAGATTCTCTTTCGTGATTTCGGAAAATTTCAGCCTGCCGTATAGCGGAAGTTCCACAGGCCTGGTGAGTACAAGTTTCTGTCGCGGATAATGGAGAATCGTCCCGCCGATTTCGTCCTGTTCGAGCACGACGTAGCGCAGGTTGCGCGCATGAGCGGCAAGCGCCGCAGAAAGACCCGCAGGTCCCGCACCAACGATGACGACATCAAGCTCATCAACGCCTCGTGCTCGCTTTTTCGCGGCATGCTCGATTGCCATCGTTCCTTGCACGACGGCATTCTTAATCAACCCAACGCCGCCAAGCTCGCCGATAATGTACAAGCCGTCAACATTCGTCTCATACGTATCGTCGTAGAATGGGATCTCCATTCCCTGCCGCGGCGTGCCGAAGCCCATCGTGATTGCGTCTACCGGACATGCATCGGCACATAATGCATGTCCAACGCACTTCGCACCGTTGATGATCGCGGGCTTGCCTCTGACAATTCCCAACACATGTTCAGGGCATGACCGCACGCACGCCGCACAGCCTATGCAATTTGTCAAATCGAATTGCGGATGAAGCGTCACTGGCGCATGAATCCCCATCCGCTGATTCTTGTCGAACTTCTGAGCAGCGTCGCCCCGCTGTCTGCTCACCTTCCTCCAATATGGCAATGCAATCCCCGTCAACAGAACGAGAAAAATCAGTGTCGTGTATATCGTTTCCATCTTCCCCTCATCCCATCTTGAAAGTTTTCACAATTGGCAAATCTCGAAAAGAAAACAAGGACACAAAGATATCATCTAAAACCTTACACTCAATTCACCAAACACCGAATTCGAAATCGTCCCGTACCCATCGAGCCGGTCATACGTCGCGAGAAACGTCAGCGAGTTCGTCAGGAACACCATCACG
>JANNUB010000060.1:0-22666 GCA_031394795.1 Ignavibacteriota bacterium
GGGTCGTAGAACGGATTCGGAGCTGCGCCTTGCTGCCCTGTTAGCCAGTACGACCACGGCTCGATGGACGATTGGTACAGCGCATCGCATTCGGGGCGGATTTGAAACACGGCAGCGTTGAACCCGGTTGCCGCGATCTTATCGAGAATTGCGACGAGCTGATCTTTTTGCGCTTGCACCGGCAATCCCGGCGACGAGGGCCAATCAATATTCGCGTCGGTCGAGACCCAGACGCCGCGGAATTCGCGTTTGAGGATGGGGGAAATGGTTTGCGCCTGAATCCCCTGCACCAACAGCAGGGTCGCTAACGCAGCCTTGAAAATCGTTTGCATGGATTTCATTTCCCCTATTCTCAACAGTAATTCGTCTTCAACATTCAATATTCGCTATTCGAGATTTCTTTTCAATATCGAATACTGAATCTCGAACGCCGAAGTTCGCATCGAAAAAACTAACACAAAAGGCACCCGACTCATGACCGTCAGGTGCCTTCGGAGATCAACAACAAACGCTGTTGGTCATCAACATCACTTCACGAGCATCATTTTTTTGCTGATGCTTTGACCGTTCGAGGTCAGGCGATAGATGTACGTGCCGGACGGAAGATTCTCTCCGCCGAAGCTGGTTTTGTACGCGCCGGACTGTAGTTGCTCGTTAGCAAGAGTGGCAACTTCTTGACCAAGCGTGCTGTACACCTTCAATGTCACAAATCCGCCCTTTGTTACCGTGAACTTGATTTCCGTTGTCGGGTTGAAGGGGTTGGGATAGTTTTGCGACAGCTCGAATCCAACTGGAACAACATTTAGGTCTTGTTCAACACTACTAGTGAAAGTGAATTTTTGGAGCGAGGGCACTGTGCCGCTCCCAAAGCATCCCACGTACGCTGTAGTGCCATTATCCGTGAATGCAATCGCACGTGGTCGGATGTTCGCACTGTCAAGATAGACACCCCAGTTCCACTTTATGCTGTCCACAGGAGTAGTAAAGTTTGGCGGACTGAACGCGTACCATATATTCACGGCAACGTCCGTGGTCGGACGAGTCAACGTGCTGCCGGTGCTAAACCACAAACGAGTGCGGGCCGGGTTCCATCCGATGGACTCACATGCATATCCCCTCAGCAATGTATCGCTCGGACCCACGACATACGGACCGAACGAGCCGAAATTGCTATGATAGCGAAGAATCTGACGTCTTTCATAGTAAGGGACATAGATGTCGTTGCCGTTTTTTGACGCCTCGGACCCTCTGCAGAATCCATTGGCAGCACTCGAGTCCGTGACATTGCCGAGAGAACTGAAATTTGCACCATAAATCCTTATTGGGTTTCCGGGAAGAACGGGAGTAACGAAAATCTCACCAAGAGTATCAACCGCAGCCGCCGTGGTAACTCCGACAATACCGATTACCTTGTTCATCACAGCGCCAGTTAGATAATTCAAGCGGTAGAGACGTTCGCCAATTGAAACCAGGATATTACCCAGATGATCTCTTCTCAAGCCACGATTGCTAAGGCCGGGGGTAACCCCGGCAGTAAGCAATGTGTCGTTCACGCCGGGTCCCACAAGGATTTTGATCGGTGAGAATGCGGCTTGTGTGCCATTGGAATTATAGACATAGATTCCCAGTGTTCCAGCGAATCCTCCGCCGGCAAGCGGGACGCTATCGGTGCGTCCGAACCATTGCGCCCAGACCTTTCCGGCTGGGTCAACTGCCAAACCGTGCATACCGCTTCCTTTTTTCCCCTGCGTCGAATCCGGAAAGTAGCCTGCGAAGTTCCATCTGTTTTGCCCGAAACTCGTGCCGACGAGTGCAAGAGCGAGCGCAAAGAGTGTAGCGAGGTGTTTCATTGTGACTCTCCTATATTTATGAGTTGAAGATGTTGCCCTTCTTGTGGTGAAGGACGTGGCTTGAGAAACTACTGTCGGCCGTAATACGGAGCTCCCTGCTTTTGCATATTAACGCGCAGGACTTTTTTGTTCGCATCAGTACCAGTGCTTGAGACATACATTTCATTACCAATACCGTACGCAAATGTAACAAAGGTGCCGCTGAACAATCCGGGATAGAACTTCTCGTGAGTTCGATCAGGATGCACAACAACCATTGACCCTGCGAATGGGTCTGTTCCCACGAACATATCGCCATCAGTGCTGAACGTTATCGCATAAGCGCCTGCGTTCGGATAGTTTGCCGAGAAATTGAAATACAATTCTCGCGGCGCAAGGCTATCGGCGGAGACAATACGGGAACGCCAGATGTTCCATACTGAATCGTTTTTTGTGGCACAATACAAATTACCGTTGTACACACGTACAGAGCGGACATCTCCTGCAAACGGAAATGATCGGATAGATTTGTCTCTCTTGATTCGATAGACCTCCTGGTTATCTCCGCCAGCCCAAATATTGAGACCCTGGTCAAAATCAACGTCGAAGATACTTCCTACTCCACCGCGGAACCAAAATGGTTCTTCATTTACTCCATTTGGGAAAATTCGAAACATACCAATCTGATTCGCCGCATTGTACAACGTATCTCCCGGACCAACTCGAAGTGACGACCAAGAAGTGCCACGGCTGTTCCGTGGAGCAAAATCGGTCCGAGCCCCAGTTGGGGTAATTTTTTTCACGCCAAGCATTATCCCAGTGCTACCCAGGAGTGAGACATACAGATTACCTCGTGCATCTGTCGCAATCCCACCCGGTTCCTCAACAACGTTCGGCGTTCCTCCGAAGTCCACAACAGCAGGTTTCAATTTGTAGGCAATCGCACTACTGAACAAATCCATACCTTGTACTGCAACCTTCACCGGAGTTGAATCGCTAACAAGATTCGGCGTCCTGACTTTGAGTTGCGTGACTGTTGCTTCAAGAACAGTTGCCAACTTCGATCCGAAGTTCACAAAGTTGTACTCCTTCACGGGTGAGAAACCTGTTCCCACAATCGTCACAATGCCTATCCCCGCAAGGGCGCTATCATTTGGCGATACAGTGGTAATGGTTGGACCGGTACTCGTGATTGGCTGATAGAGGCTTGGCGGGGGTTCTTCTTTGCATGAGAGTACAAAAATAGAAATCGCAGCAGCTGCCACCCATACGATACGTCTCTTGGTTTGTATCAATGTATTCATGTCTCTCTCGATGAAATCAAAATGCAACATGGAAGGAGAAACGATGCACACTGCTGAAAACGGAGAACGGCGTGTATGCATAGTCAACTCCAACAGAGTTCAGAATCTCGCCTTCATCTTTCTTACTAAAGCCGACCCCAAAAGAAGTCCCCTTCTCACTCGACTCCGACACATAGCCGGCGCGGAGTGAAAGCATGTCAAAGAATGTGTATTCTCCCCCCACACGCACTTGCTCGGGAAAATCACGGGGGTGGTCGGCGTCAACGGTGAGCATGAACGCTTGCGAGGTTCTCTCAACGTCGAACAGATCGAGCATGTTCATCGAAAGCCCGACTCTGAATGTGAGTGGAAGCTGAAAATTCTCTTCTAAGTAGCGAATTTCTTTGGAGAAATTCCGAATGCTCATTCCGAAGTTCAGACTTTTGTAACCAGTCTTGTAGAGGACTCCCAAATCGAACGCCGCGACTTCTGCCGTAAAGTCGATCTTCGGCTCGTTGGCTTTTCGGAAAAAACTCCCAATCGACTGCTGAACGTAGCGAGCATGTCCACCTATCGAGAGCTTCTCGTTCAGCGCGACTGCGTAGCCGAAACCGATAGCGTAGGCGGTTGGAGAAAAAATTCCGGTTTCTCGAAATCCACTACTCCCTTCGACCTCGGTTCCGAAGAGATCTCCGTAATCAACGGTTTGGAATGACAGCGCAAACACCCCCAGGTCGCCTGTGCCGGGTCTGATCGCAATGCTTCCATACCCATGAGTGATGTCGGCGATCCACAGTGTCGTCCCAATGACGACATCAACCTGTCCGGGAATACGCGCCATGCTCGCTGGGTTATAGAACACTGAGGAGGCAAAGCCTTCTGTTGCTGTTGCTCCACCCCCTATTGCAGAAATGCGCGTATCCGTTCCGACACTCAAGAATTTCATGCCGGTTTGGGCGAGCTTCTGCTGGGCAAGCAGCGACGCCACGCCCGCCATCAACGCAATCACTATTCGTATTACGTTCTTCATGCGCAATCTCATTTCATTATTTATCGGATAACCACGAATTTCTGGATCGTCTTCCCGCCGGCTTGAGTGTCTTCAACAACCGCGATATACACTCCGCTCACAATGGTCTGGTTGGACGACGTCGTCAAGTTCCAACGTTCACTGCCGCTGCCATCCGTGTGGGCAATTTCTTTAATCAATTCCCCAAGTTCGGTATAGATTTTTATCATACAGTTACCGGGAATTCCAAAGAACTGGACGGAGTTCTCCAGGTTTCCTCCAAATGTTCTTCCTCCGGAAACAAATGGATTGGGAACAATACGAACCTTAGAAAGATTCGCTGCAACGTTGCCGGACAAAGACGGACCAGCCTCGGTTAAGAAAAATGCAGGATCATAGGTCTGCGTTGCGATGCGGGGGCTGAGTAAAGGAACTCCTGCTGGAGTCCCCCCACCTCCGGTATTCGCTGAACTCTTGCCGACTGCAATAAGATGGTAGAAGTACTCGAAACCGCGCACCGCGCTTCTATCGTCGTACGACCGAGCGCTCTTGTCAAGCGTTTGCAGCAACGCCACCGTATCGGCATCGTAGCGACTCTTTGTTCGGTAGATGCGGATACTATCGAGATTGGGGTCATTCGGATCTTCAAGGTCCCACGAGATAGAAATCTTATCACCGCCGGAGGTGACGGTAAAACCTTTGGGCGGTAAAGGCGCCCGCGGGATATTATAGCCTGATCGGAAATTTGCCAATGCGCGGCGCATTACCCGGAACAGAGAATCTCTCCCTGTGAAGACAGAGTCATTCTTCGCTTTGGCATTGATCGTTCCAGCCTTGTAGCGTCTTCCCACTGAAACCTGCTTTTCGCGGCTCAAGCCTCCGGCAGCTTCAGCCATCACAATGCGAACACTCTGCCCCGGCGCTAACGTATAGGGACCGTACCCATTGGCAGAGGATTGACCACCGGCATCGCCCAACGAAGGATCGCCGGTCGGCTCGGTGAACTTCCCGTCGGGCTGCGCCACATCGGCGTGGCGCGGATTCGCATGCCCCTCTCTCATCCAGTTGTATTCCGCGGTCATGCCCGCAATACTGTATTGATCGTTTCGAGAGTTGAGAGAATGATCGGAACCTTTGTACGTCGTCGTTGTTGGCTGCAGCGGGTCATCAGTTCGATCAGTCGCGGACCTGTCCGCGTGAAGTGTGACGACGCCGACGAACTGAGCAGATGCGAGACGTCCTACGGTATCGGCGCGATCAAAAAAGGGATTGTCCCAGATCGGTGCGCCAAGGTTATCATATCGCGCAAAGTCGCGGTGCTTTCCATGCCAGGCATACTGGCAGCGGAGACCCGAGCCTGTCGTATCACCGTTCGGCGTTACGAGTCCATCACCGCGCGTGTCGTTCATCGTGTTGATGCCCCAGCGCGCGGAGTTCGAGATGACGTAGGCGCCTTCTTTGTTCACCGCATAGCGATATTGAAAGAATGCGTAAAAGCCGTTCAGGGTTTGGTTGGCCAATTCGATTTCTACATCATCATCCACATTGCCGGTATTCTTGAACTCGTATTCATAGATAATATAATCGCCGTGGAACTGCTGGTTGAACCCGAGGATTTTCCTCGTCATCGTGATGCCGATAGAAGTGTTCACCTCATTGAGGATCATCCTATCCGGCTTCAGTGTTGGATCCACGCTGGTGAATTCATCCACGCGACCGGTTGAGCGAATACCATCGGCTGTCGGATATGAAACCGGGTAGCGCGTGATGAGGTCGTGCTTCATCGGATAGAAGCCGCCGTCGGAACCGGCGCCCAGCCCTCGTACACGCGGACCGCTGTGTACGACCTTGTACGCATACGAGTTGCCGTTGTGGTCAGTCCAATCGCGCACGCCAAGCCACATGCCCTTTGCCGCTTCCATATCCTGATTGCGATATAACGCCGGCCATTGCAAACCATCTTGCTGCTCGCGAACTCTGCCTTCCTCAATTTCGCAGCCGACGCTGGTGTACCAACTGTGCAGCGAGTTGACTGCCATCCATTTGTTGACTATGCCAATCCCCTGCGCAAACGCGCTTTCCCCCCCTGTCGCAAGTGCGAGCACAATTATCGCTGATCTCGTTCCGTTAACCCAAGGTTTCTTGCTCATGCCATGATCCTGTCAGTTATCTCTCAGTTATCTCTCAGTTATCTCACAGATCGAAAGAAAGACGTACGCCAAAAAAGATCCTTCTCGGATCCAAGAACGTGAAGGTGTCCAGGTTGGGCATGTCGATATACCCCTTGTCATCCAGGACTTGCTGCAGCTTCCCGGATTCAACTTCTTGCCAATTTCCATTCAGGAGCTGGTAATACTTCTGCACATCCGCGACATAGTAGAATGGTCGTGTGGAATTCGTTTGTGGCGTTAGCCCAAGTTGGGCGAACGTGGTGACGACCTCGATTGGTTGGAACGAAACCTCATTCTTTCTGTAGTCGCCCGGTTTGTCATCACCCGGAATATTCGGGTACTTCAAAGTTTGAGAGAGCGGATCGCCGGCAATCTCGAACGGCAAATGAAGCGAGCGGATGTAGAGTTCATAGTCTGTCCTGTTGTAAAAGCCGAATTCAGTAAATCTTCGATTGTCAAATAGATTAGTCATATCTGCAAACAACTGTACGTCCGCGCCGAACACTTTGAAATTCTTCGCTACGCGCATGTTGACGTTGAAGTTGTCGCGCCATTGGAGATTATTCTCTTCTCCCAAAATGAGCGGTTCGCCGGTCTCCGGAATCGTCGGAAATGTAAAGTGAGAACCAGCAGACCAACTCACGGTTGCCGCCACAGACCAATCGCCCAACAAACTGAGACCCTCCGGACCGCCGCCAAGGTCCGACGGAGTGGAAAAAAGGAGATTAGCACGAGCAAACGGCGCCGGCAAGGGTTTCGTCTGCTTAAATTGTCGTCGCTCGTATTCGCGCTGGGTCTGTGGATTAATGTCATACTTCAGGTATCCAAAGTACCCTCTCGACCGAACGTCGAATGTATAATTGATGAATCCTTGGATCCACTTGCCGCGATTCTTGTTGACGGTTATTTCAGCTCCACGAATGTCCCTGTATCGGTTCGGGAGGCTAACGAAGTAGTCGATATTACGATCGCCGTCGACATATTCGGTCAGCAGCACTTCTCCCGAAATATCCTTGTAGTACCCTGATATTCTCAGGAGCAGTTGATCGAAGAGATTTTGCTCATAACCCAACTCATATTGGATCGTTCGGGGAAGAGGATTGCTCGGACTTCCAATCCGCGTGAGCGAACCGCTCGTCTTTTCAGCGCGCAACAGGAAGAAGTCCTCAGGCAAGGGAATCGAGCGGAAATGCCCGTAGTTGAAAAACAACTTTGAATCCACCGTAATAGGGAAGGCAACCGCAAGCCGAGGGCTGACGCTAACATTCTTTGAAATTGGTTCCTTCGCAAGCGCGGAATCTATGCTCCCCTTGTAAATGTCGGTGAAGAAACGATCAAAGTTGTTGTACTTGTACCATTCCCCCCCAGCGTAAGAGTAATCGAGACGAACGCCTGCGTTGACGACCATCCCTTCAAACTCAAGTTTATCCTGGACGTACAAAGCCCCCTGCTTCGGGAAGCGATTGAATACGGATCGTGTTCTTCCGCTAGGTAGGAACGCATCAACTGTTTCGTACGAAATATCAAGATCGGTATAGGTGAACTCGGCTCCCCCCTGCAAAAGATTAGATTGGTCGAGTTGGCTTGAGAAATCGAATTTGGCGCTGTAGTTCGTTACGATACTCTGATCTCGTGAATTACTCGTGCCGCCGCCCCCCATCCGAAATATCGGAGAGACTCCAATGCCCGATCCGCTATTGTAGTTCCCGGGCAGAGGCAGCGCCTGGAAACCATACGGGGCTTCGTCAACATAATAATTGTTGCCGAACTTGTAGATACGCGCGTTGTTTCGCTCACGGCCGGGAGCCGTGTTATACCGCGACTGAAACATTGTAAAGGATGCGTTATAGAAACTCGAGCTTGAAAGGTTGTGGACAAATTTTGCTCCAATCATTTTCCGACGTATCGCTGTCGGCGCCCAATAGTCGGGTGTGAAGATCCTCGCGTCAATGAAACTCACCCGGTCTAAATTGTCCGCAATACTCGACGGGCTGATGTACACACCCCCCAATCCACTATTATTATCGTTCGTTCCTCTCGCCGTCGCGTACAAGCCCTCAAACGAGAGTTTCATCCCACTCCCAATGTCTGAAGTGATCTTGATCTGAAAGTTCTCGTCACGATACGCAGAATCGGAAAGCGGAATCAAATACGCGGACTGATTACGCCGATAGGCGCCATAAAAGCGTAAGTCGCCGAGACTTTCACTGAGTCCGGGAATCAACGGGCCGCCAATTCCCACGTCAATATCGTAGTCCGGCAAAGAAACCTCCGATTGCCGCCGATGCTGCCAGAGGAAAAGCTGTTGGGCAGCTTGCGGCGTCAGGTCGTCGTCCGGATCATTATTTTGGAGAGTTCTTTGTGAGATCGAATTCCAACCCTCGAACTCTTGATACTGCAAGCGTGTCCAATAGTCCCACGCGCCCGGCTCAAACAGTCTGCCCGTTCCCGTCCATGCAACGGCAGGATCAACATAGGGTCGAATGAAATATGAATTCCGATCATACATCGCGGGACCGAAGTGTTTCGGCGACGCGCCGCTGTAGCGCGCAAAGACTCCGATATTGTATCTTGATCTTCCTCCATCTTTCGTAACAACTTGCACCAACCCTGATCGAACATTACCGTATTCAGCGTTCCACCCGCCAGTCGTTATTTGAATATTGTCGATGGAGGTAAGACTGATTCCCGTGTATGGGGAATTATCTCTCCCATCGCGCAGGACGAGTCCATTCACCATCAACACTGTCTGGTCGGAACCTACACCTCCAGCATCACTTGTTCCACCTGAACCGCGGATTACCAAATCACCCGACTGATTCACCTGAACACCCGCTTGCAAGCCAACAACATTGGTGATGACGGCTGCTGCGGGCAGTAACTGTACTTCAAGTGCTGTGATGTTTGCAACGCTTGATGCAACGTCGCGTTGCACCACTGGCCGTTCAGCAACAACAACAACTTCTTCGCCTTGAACAGATTCTTCCGCCAAACCGTACTTGAGCGATGTAGTCTGGTCAATATTCACTCGGACATCGGAAAACCTCTTCTGACTGTAACCGAGAAGAGTTGCTTGAACGCTGTATCCTCCGGGAGGAACGTTCAGGATCACAAAGTATCCATCCACATTCGTAACAGCGCCGAGGCTAGTCCCAAGGACAAGCACGTTTGCAGAGACAAGCTTTTCGCCCGTCTTTGCATCCACAACAGTCCCGGCGATTTTTCCGGTAACGCCGGCAAATGTTATGTTGATGAGCAATATGGAAAGAACAACGGAGAGAGTAACAAAACGACTCATACGCATTCTCCTATTTTTGATCTGGCTTTAAGCGCCATACTCGGTAGTCTTGGAAAGGACAGAAACCCTAAGAGAGTGGGCTGACTGGATGGTTTGTTAGTCAACCGACCAACTAATTGTACAAAATGAAAACTCAAGTGTCAAGTGTTACAGGCTCAAATTCTCTTGGCGCCGATGCCGTTCTCGCTCGGCATGCGCATTTTGCCGTCAACGATGCTGGCGCCCGTGAAGAGATCGTTCTTGATCAGCGCGGCGCCGTCGAGATCGGCATAGTCAACGAGCGGAGAGAGCTGCGTTGCCGCGGAAATTGCGCACGATGTCTCGGTCATGCAGCCTAACATCACTTTCATATCGAGAGAGCGCGCGAGCAGCATCATCTTGTACGCTTCGTGCATGCCCGTGCATTTCATCAGCTTGATGTTGATGCCGTGATACACACCCCAGGCTTTTTTCACATCGGGCAATCGGATTACGCTTTCGTCGGCGATGATCGGCATCGGGCTTCGCTCTTTGAGCCATGCATGCTCATCGCGCATTTCTTTCGGCAGCGGCTGCTCGATCATCTCGACGTTTTTCGTCGCAAGCCACTCGATCATCTTGAGCGCGTAGTCTCTGTCCTTCCATCCTTGATTCACATCGGCACGAAGAGGCTTGTCCGTTACTTCGCGAATCGTCTCGATCATTTCTTTGTCGTTGTCTCTTCCCAACTTTACTTTCAGCACTTTATAGATATCCGCTTCGCGAACTTTCTGACGAATGACTTCCATGTCTTTGTCAATGCCGATAGTAAATGTCGTCACCGGAGTTCTTGCCGGATTCAATCCCCAGACCTGATGCCATGCGAAGCCTAACTTCTTGCCGAGCCAATCGTGCAGCGCGATATCCACTGCCGCCTTCGCCGCGTGATTCCCTGGCGCAATTGCATCAATATCCTTCAACACGTCCTCGAAGGTTGTCGGGTTGTCGTACTTTTTCAAGTCAACTTTTGAAAGAAACGCTTTCGCCGTTTCATGGCTCTCGCCAAGATACGGCGGCATGGAAGCTTCGCCGTAACCGATGATGCCATCGTTCTCCACTTCGACCATCATGACCGCCGTCGTCGTTCGCGTGTTCACGGCAACAGTGAAGGCATGTTTGAGTTCAAGTGTATATGGGTAGAATCGGAATTGCATATCGTTCATTACTTCTGCCTCCAGCTGAATTCTCGTGCTGCCTTGAAATAGGTGAAATGGCTGTAACGCAACGCTAGCCCCGGCCATAAAAGTAGTTTTCAAAAAGTTTCGGCGGTCAACGCTCACTTGTTTGTACCAACTATTTCGCTGCTTCGATAATATGGAAGAGATGCCAGTCGTTTCACGCCGTGTTCCTCCCCTACTCCGATGATGCGTTTCGCACTCAACAACATACTTGTTCGATACTCGCTGTAATCCGCATCGCTCGGGTTGAAGCTGTTGACGCGCACGTCGCCGCCTTCGTGAATGAACTTGTAATTGCTGAGATAGATGCCAACGTGCGTAACGCGTTCGCCGCGCTCGGCGGATGCTTTCCTTCCGAAGAAGACGAGATCGCCTTTTTTCAACTGTCGGTAGCCATCGGTGATACTTACAGGCTCGCCAACCAATGCCTGCTGGCTTGCATCGCGCGGCAGAACTACGCCATTCAAAAAGAAAACAGTTTTCGTAAAGCCGGAACAATCCATCGCCTTCGCCGAGGTGCCGCCCCACAGATACGGAACGCCCATAAAGCGCTTCGCTGTTGTCATGATGGATTCCGGAGAATCTTTCGCGTTCGTCAGCCATTCACTCAGCAGCCGCGCATCTTCCTTTGCGACAAATCCCTGTTTTCCATTCGGGTATTCGACTTCGAAATACTTCCCGTCATCGTTCTTGAAGGCTAATATATTTCCGGCCACGATATCGGTGAGCGTCTCCTCTTTCTCTTTCGTGCGATACGAATGCGCGTATGTCGTTGTGACAATGATCTTTGGTCGCCGCGACCATTGCTCGTATTCGTCTTTCGTCATGTGCGTTACCATGTCATCCGTCCAACCAATGTACTGATCCGGCGATTGAACGTAATACCAATCGTCGTCGCGTTTCAGAATCTTCAATGGCGTCCCAAGCAGCACTTGCGTTGCCATTTCTTCAGCGTGGCCCGGCTTTACGCGCATGTTCGCGACGCTCGTGCTGACCACGCCGAATACTTTTCCGCCAAGCGACGGATGCGGCAGCGCGATGAGGATGTCAACAAGTGTGTAGTTTTCTTTGTCCTTGATGAATTGCATGAGTTCTTGCTTCATCATTTCATCGTGTACTTCACCCGCCAGCGTCAACGCGTTTCCGTTCAACGACCCGCGTACATTGAATACGGCAGTCCTCTTATCAGGGGCGAACTTCTTCTTGGCTTCAGCAAGCAACGCAGCAACGCGAGGGTTTTCTTTTTGCATGGAACATGAAATGAAAACGAGAGTTGTCAGGAACAGGGCGAATCGTGATTGCATGAAGTTATGATTGGGGTTGGAGAAACGTCGGGATCTCCGAAGGAGTCCTTCGGACAATATCGAAATCGGAAGGAAGAATTGCAACGGGAGCTTAGGCGCGATCAGCTTTTGTGCGGCACCACGATCGTAAAGAACTGATCTATCAAGGTGTAAAATCCGTCCCAGTCCCAGCTGCCAAAGGTGTGAGCTTTGCCGGGCGCGAGAACGAACCATTTGTTTTCCTTCGGCGCGTCGGCAGGCCATACATTGAAGGTTGATGGCTCGCCTGCGTACCAATGGTCGTAGCGGATCTTGGAGCGCTCCCATCCGTAATGATCCTGATCCCCCATCAAATACAGAAGACGCGGTTTGTGAGAAGGATTTGCATTATGCCGCGCAATATCACCGTCGTTCAACACATCGCGCTCATAGATATCGTTGAGGATCGAGGCAATCGGAACAAGCCAGGGCAAATCGAATTTCCGGATACTGAACACGGGAAAGTGATATCGTTCAGCGAGGAATCGGATCGTGGGCGAGACATCGATGTTTGAAAAGAACGTTTGTATGGCCTCCCAAGGAGACGAGGGACACGACTTGATGATCGCCCCGGCAACACGTTCGTCGTCCACGATAGTTCGCTGTGCAGCTAAAGCGCCGAGAGAATCGCCAAACAAAATATACGGCTTGGGAAAATCGTGCTCATCGGCAAAATCCATCGCTGCACGAACATCAAGCGACTCTGCACTGCCGAATGTGACCGGCGCGTCGTCCGATAAACCGTGATGACGGAAATCGAACCCAAGCGTCGCAACGTTGAATTTCTTTGTGAGATGCTTTGCGTAGTGGAGATATACGGTGTGTCGCGAATGCAGCGTGTAGCCGTGGCAGAAAAACACCGTCGCTGCAGGATTCTCCGGCGGCGTGTGCGTCCAGCCATGAAGACGCAAGCCGTCGCGCGACCGGAATGTTATCGGGTGTGCAGCGCTCCACTCGGGTGCTTGCGAGACCAAGCGATCTCCGATGCACCGCTCAAAAAACATTCGCGTCAGGTTCTTCACAACTGCTTTGCGGACGTTCATTGCCTCCCCGTACTTCACTGAACAGTTGAACCAGAAGTGTATAACTCTATTGGTAATATACAACAACGATCAGGCGGAAGTCAATGCCCACGGCGGAAAAAAAATTATTTGGCGAACGATGTCAGTATCTCACGACAACGCCGAGACCGACCTCCACACCATTCAGCTTGCCATCCCTCTTCGAAGACGCGTACAAATATTTCAACCGGAGTGGGAGTGATAAGGTCTCTGAGAGTTTGAACTCCGGCGCGACTCCCACACCTATCATGTTGAACCCTGTACGAGGCGCAGGCGTCTGTTGAAAGAACCGTCCTTCGAGCAAGAATTGCGTGCTTACTCGTTTGGAGAAATGCGCCGCGTAGGTAGCGACTATCTCAGATTGATTGGGTTCAAGTGTGCCGAAGCCAATCACCGGTTTAGCCTTAGTGCGGAATGTGAAGAATATGCCGAGAGCATCCATCTCGAAGAACTTCTGAAACTGCACGCTTGCGAGCAGCTTGTTCCCCGCGCTGAACACGTCAAGTCCGCCGACGTTATCTTTCCCAAATAGAGTAAACACCATGTCGGCGGCGATAGAACTTGTTTCGTCGAGTTTAATGTCCACGCCCCCGGTGACCGAGACTTCGTCGCCCGGGTCGTAAGAGTCAAAAGTCGCAAGCGGAGAGAATTTCCCTCGATACTGAAACATCGCGCCAAGCCCGATGACAACTTCATCGCTCGCAGAAATCGCCCACACAACGCTTGGCGAAACATTGAACCCGGCGCCGAAGCGCGCAACCTGTGACCGGAAGACATTATTCGCAAGCCAGACAGATGTGAGAAATTCGTCAAATGTCAGATTTCTTTTCCCGCTCGGGATGCCGACGCCAAGATTGAACACGAGGTCGACGTCTTCAATGTAATACGTTCCCGCGAGCTGAACGTCCGTAGGTCCGTTCAGCGATGTGTCGCCGCTCTGAGCTGCGCCGTAGGCACTGCGAATCGAAATACTCGCTGTCCTGCCGATCGGTTGATACCACGAAAGCACGGCGCTCGCCTCCGAGAAAGAAGCGTTGGCGAGAGACCATCGCTGATACAGCGGCATGATGCGCACCGTCCCGCGCTGGCTGACGATGTCCAGATCATGTTCCGTTGACATCTGCGCCAAAGACTGCGCTGCACATAGCAACAGAAAAAATATACGTACCGGTTTCGAGATCATACTGTCAATGGATCACTACAAGTTTCTTCGATGCCCGGAATTCTCCTGCCTGCAGACGATAGAGGTACACGCCGCTCGATGCAGCGCTGCCTGCATCGGTGGCTCCATCCCACGTTACAGAATACACGCCGGCAATCTGCTCACTGCGTACAAGCGTCCTCACTCTTTCTCCGAGGATATTGAAGATCTCCAATGTGACGCCGCTGAGCTTTTGAATTGAATAACGGATGGTTGTTGATGGATTGAACGGGTTCGGGTAGTTCTGCAAAAGCGAATACTCGACTGGCTGCAACGAGATGCCCTCGCTCGCTTGTTGCGCATAGGATTCCGTTCCAACAATGATCTTGAATGAGCGCACTGCCTCACGACTTTGAAACGCGAAGGAGTTGTCTCGCACCACAACGGAAGCAAACTCATCCTTGTCAAGGATGTAGAGTTTGAAATTCGACGGCAGTACTCCTGTTTCGCTCAATACAACACGGACGGCTTGGTCTGGCGAGAGAGCGGTTGCGCGAAGCTCCCACGTCTGACCATCGGGAGAGAGCGGTCTGAAATCAGCAACATACCTTTTCCCTCCTGCGATCAGCGAGAGCTGAAAATTCCCGCTCACCGACGGAGGCTCAGGCAAATCCAGCCTATCATCACCTGCCGACGCCCCTTCCACGAAGCCGACATAGTTGTAGGTGTCGCGAGCTGGTCCCGCCGTTGCGGAGAATTGCAAAATGTAATCACGCTCCCCTCCGGTAAAAAGCTGCGACGGTTCTTTTGGAATAGAACTCGCCTCTACCGAAGGAACGAAGAGTGTGACTGCCTGCGAAGAGTCGTTGAGTACGAAGTAACCTTCCCATGGATTCAGCGTGGAGATCTTCGGGACGAATTCAACACCGTCAAAAAAGAACGGCGGACGCACAAGGTTGCTGTTGAGGATGTTTCTCCAATCCACGGAAAAGGCGAAGGGCGATGCGATCTGATTCCAACCCGGCTCCAATCGAAGCGGAAATGGTTCGCGTGAAGGGACTGACCTTGCCTCGCGGGCATCGAACCCGAGTCCGCTTTGTGTCACGAGCCAGAATGCAATGCCCGGCGAAAAGTTCTTCCGAATCTCCGGAAACTCCACATACGTATTGTTCTCCCACCGAAAGAGACGCCATCGGATCGGATTGTATGGTCCATAATCATCCGTGAGCTGCACAGCGAGCAACGAGTCGCGCAACTCGAGGGGAATCGAGATCATTCTGTATTCACGCGGCGAGAAGCGCTGCGTTGAAAAGAGGCGAGGTACGCCGACCCGAAACACTGCGGGGTTATTGACCGGGTCACTTCCGGGATTGGTGATGGTCCCTTGCGCTCCAACAAGTCGGACAAAATACTCGATTCCACGCGGCGTAAGAACACTCTCGGGAAAGGCACCGGTGAATGACTGAGCGCTTTGAGAAAGTGCAAGCGAATCGTACGCACGCTTCCCCGCGAGTCTATAGAAGAGAGCTCCGCGCGTTGCAGAGAACCCCGCAGGCGCCGTCACAGAAACTGCAAGGCGCCCGCCTATCGTCGAGTCGCCATTGAACGCAACCTGAACAAGCGCGTCGCGTCCCGAGCCGAGCAGCGACACAGTGTCCGGAGTAGTCGGCATGTCGCCGTTGACAATGAGAAGAGCGGATTTGTTTTCGCCGACGGTTTGCGGAGTGAAGCGGAGAAACACTCCCGCCGAATTTCCCGGCTCAAGTAGGAACGGTCCCCTGGAACCGGTAATAGAGAACTCCGATGCATTCACGCCACGAATGCGAACGCTATCAATCGTGAGCGAGGCGTTGCCGCTGTTGATGAGGTCAATCCGCCCATTCGCACTGTTACCTAACGGAACTGCGCCGAACGATACGAGCGATGCAGAAAAGAGAAGAGCCGGCGCAGCTCCTGTTCCGGAAAGATCAACAGTCGAAGAACTGTCGGGCGCGTTGTGATCGAATCGGAGTGCTGCATTCGCAGATCCAAGAGTTGTCGGCGCGAATGTAACGCGGAATCCCATGATGCCCGAAGCAGGAATCCGCGCAGTGCCCGGTACAACAGAAAAGCGGGAATCGGACACCGATGCATTCCTGACAATGAGCGTATCGGTTCCCGTGTTTCTCACGGTGACTGTATCCAGTCTGTCGTTACCGACACGGACATTTCCGAACGGCAGAGTCTGAGGAGTAATGGCAATTATTGCACCCAGACCCCTGCCGCTGACTGGAATGCTTGTAGGCAAACCGACTGTATTATGATCGAGTCTTATGGTGCTACTGACGCTGGCTGCGGCACGCGGAGAGAATGTCACGCGAAAGATCGTCTCACTGTTTCGCGGAATACTCGCCTTCGAAGGCTCAATCCTAAACTGTGCGGTGTCGGACGCAGCGGGCGTGATTCTGAGCGTATCCATCCCCTCATTCCGCACTCTCACACTATCTCTCTTGTTCGTCCCAACACGCACATCACCGAAAGCAAGAGAGGTCGGCACAACAGAAAACGTTGTCACGACTCCTCGCCCTAATGCGATGATAGTGTCCGGCGACCCAGCCGCATTGTGCGCAAAGATGATGCTCGAGCTTCTATTTCCAAGAGCATCAGGCGTAAACGAAACTGTAAAGCGCCTCGACTTTCCTGAATCGATAGCGGCTGTGCGCGGCGAGATCGCAAACTGCGTGTCGGAAGAAACAACCGTCGAAATGATCAGGCGCCCCCCGCCGTTGTTGCGTACGACAACACTGCTATCGAGACGCGTGGAGTGTGTAACGACATTACCGAAGTCCACTTGCGATGGGGTGACTGCAAAACGAGGAACACCTGTCTGCGCATAAACGATTGGGAATGCCAACAGAGGCAGGCATAACAGAGCGTGAAAGGAATGTCGAAGCGTATTGTTCATTGCATCACTTATTGCCCCGGAGGCCGCGGAGGCTCGGGAAGAATGCTGAAACCTTCTTGCGCCGGCTTTCGGTCATCCTGACCCGGCTGGAAGCCGCTCCCGACGCCCGCTCCTGAATGAATCAGTCGCTGAGTAAGAAGACTCACTCGACCTTTTTTCTTCAATTTCAATTGAGGGTCAATCGCTTCGGCGGCATTCAAGGCATTCTCCTTTGCGCCGCCCGCGAGTACCATTCCCTCAGCCGAGGCAGCTTTGATGCTTGCCAACGCAAACTCCGGATCAAGCGCCGCCGCCTGACGGTAATGCTTGCTCGCCGCTTGGAAGTCGAGCGCGTCCTCGCTCTTCAAACCGAGGCAATACGTGATGAAAGCAATTGCATTTCGCGTTGGCACGCGCGTGATCGCTTGCTGCTCTTCAGGTGTAAGAGTAATGCCAAGATCCTCGATGATACCGAACACGAGGCGCTTTTCCATCTTGAACAGATTGTCCAACCCGTCGGATTCTGTTTTGAAGTCGGGGCTCTTCTTGTTCACAACATCCCATGTCGTTACATCCATGCGCAGATTCCACGTGTACACATTGAACGTTCCCGCTACAACGCGTCCGGCGCTCAGGAGCTTTCCAAGGCGCGGAGCAGTCGCCTTGTCAATGTGTACCGATTGTCCCATCTTCAATTCGTTGACAAGCTCCTCGACTCGAATGCGTTCGAGGACAGTCAGACGTTTCACTTGCGCGAGATCCACCAGGATCATCTCGCTCACGCCTTTGCCCAGCGCTTCGTATTTCGGATCTGTTCCCTGATACTTCAGCGAGAAGACCGCAACCGCAGTCGGAGACAACGAATCGGCGTTCAATCGTTGCTCCGCGGCGAGAATCGCTCGAACCTCCTGCTGCACGAGCTGACGTGTCAGCGTGCGAAAACGCGCTTCGATGAGTCTTCTGAATTGCGAGGAGGGTGAAAGATCGGTGTACTTGATATACACGCCAAGAGCAGATTCAATGTCAGCGAGGTACTCCAGAGTCATGCCGTAATAAAACACCGTACGCGGGTCGTCCGCAATTTGCTCGTAGGCACGGGCAAGATGTCCTTTCGCGAGGGGATACTGTTTTGTTTGAAAATAAATGACTCCTATATCGCGTAATGCTCCGGGATCGTCAGGACGGAAACTGAGCTGCCGCTGCAGATTTCGCAGGTCGTCGGAATAGTCGGTTCCATCGGAAAACCGCGTCGTTGCGCAGGAAACAAAGAGGAAGAGGGGAAGGAGTAGGAATATCTTTTTTGAATTACACCATTGCATTCGCGGTTTCGCTTCTTAACCTAAGAGTGGTTTCAAACTTTGCGCCTTTGTTTTTGCTTTGTCATATGTCGGATCGAGCTCGACTGCCTTCATGAACTTCTCGTACGCGGGTTTGTATTTTCCCTGCTCCATCAGCACAAGGCCTTCCGAATACGCCATCATTGCGTCGAGTGATTTCGTCTCTTGTGATTGCTCAATATCGGCGGCGGAAATCGACGCGTTGATCTTCTTTGCAATTTTGACACTGAGTTTTTCCGCAATCTCGAAAAACTCATCGGCGTCGCCGCCGGTGCGCTCAGTCGCGATGATTTCGCTCGTTTCCACTTTCACCAGGCGGCAGAGCAGCTCCATACGCGATCTCATTTTTATGAAGCTCCCCAGCAGAACCGAGTGAACGCCGAGCTGCTTTCCTACACGCACCGCCGAGGCGGGATCGAATTTCGAAGGATCGTTCTGCAGCCCGATCTCGCCGAGAATCCATTGAATGCGCTCACGCTCGATAATTTTCAGCTGGACCGAACCGCTCAACTGGTCAATCATCAGATCGGCGAACCCCTTTTCCATGGGATCGAATTTCTCCTTGTCATCAACCGAACGATTCATGAAGTCCAGCACAGCAATGGTCTTGACTCCGGGATCCGACCGCTCCACTTCATGGGACCCTGTCCTCTTCTTGCGCGCTTCGTAATAGATTCTCATCAGAGGCGGACATTCCGCGTCGGGATCGGGTGCGATGAGCGGAGGTTCCAGGTCCAGCAGCCGGGTCATCGCTTCGTACGCCTTCTCGTTTTTCCCCTTTGCTGTGTATGCCCTGCCGAGTGTGAGGAGAATATCTTTCTTGTCGGCTATGGGGATGGATTTGTCGTCCGAGAGTTTTGAGAGAAGCTCTATCGCCTTATCGAAGTTCGCGGAGTTGTAAGCTTTCATCGCTTCTTCGATGCGCTTGTTGTCACCGGCCGAACCGATGAACACGAAGAGCAAACTCACAACTATAGAGACAAGATGTTTCATACCTCCTCCTTTATTGTTTTTTCAGAGTAAACGCCAATTGAAATTCTTTCGGCTGAAGCGATGGCTCGACGAGAACGATCTTCTCTCCTTCGACCACTTCATAGCCGACTTTCGAAACACCGATACGATGTCTGCCCGGGGGAAGTATCAGTGCTTTCGGTGTGGTTTCTTCGGTTGTCACTCCATTACGCACAATAAACGCCCATAGCGCTCCACCGGAAACAGTAACATTCGCTTTCGCCTCGAAGTAGCACGTCATCCGCTTTGTTTCCCTCGGACGAAGAGTTACGGTGAATTGTTTGCTTCCCAAGTTCGGATGCTGAAAAAGGACTTTCTTCGTTCCTGGACTCACATCGAGCGAAACTGCTTCATCCGATCGTTCGGATACTTTTTTTCCATCAATCACAATTGCGGCATCCGGCACTGCGCGCAGAAGGAGGACACTGCTGCTCGCATCAGCAGGCAAATCATTCTTCGATTTATTCGGCTTTGCGTCAGCGCCACCATCGGCAACGCTCACGACGCCGGTCCGGTTCGACGACTCTGCTGTGAGAACTTTCGAGAGGGGAACAGAAAGCCCCAACATGGTCCCCGCTTTCAGGCTCAGCGTGGTATCCTTCGATCTGTACCCTTCGCTCTCCAATCTCACAGTCGTGTTCCCCGCCTCGATGGCGAGGGACCTGATCGGGGTGCTGCCGACTCCCCTTCCGTTGACAATGACCGCCGCCCCTTCAGGATTTGAATTTATCGAAAGAAATGACTGGGATGAAACAAAGAACCACCGATAAAGAAAAAAAACTACGAGCGCGAGTGCGCCTGTAAGCAATGTTGCGTAAAGCGGCCGGCGCGAAGAGGAGACATAGTGAGCCTTGCTACGGACCGGCTGGGCATGAGCTTCATCGCGAGGAACCGACACAGCCGAGAGCGCATCGCACATCTCGGCACATGTCTGATAGCGCTTCGCGGGATCTTTGTGGATGGAGCGGCGAATGATCTCGGAAAGTTCTTTGGGAACGGAGGAATTGAATTGTTCCACCGCAGGAATTTTCCCTTCAACAATCATCTGACGAATGTCGTAGTCTATAGCGTTATTTGCGAACGGGGTTCTCCCGATCAATGTTTCGTACAGTGTCATTCCGATAGAATAGATATCCCCGCGAGCGTCAACATTGGCTAGGCCCTTCACTTGTTCGGGGGACATGTAATACAGTGTGCCGCCGGTCCCCTGCGTCACTGTTACGTTTGAAACTTGCTGAATCTTTGCCAATCCGAAATCGGTGACTTTCACGATATCGCTGTCGGTAAGCATGATGTTGCTCGGTTTGATATCGCGGTGAATAACTCCAACGCGGTGAGCATGGTCGAGCGCCGTTGTGATTTGCCTGAAGATGGGAATCGCCTTCGATACCTGCATCGCACCGCCGGAGCGAATGCGATCCGAAAGCGTTCCGCCCTCGACGTATTCCATCACAAGGAAAAATCCCAGCTCGGTTTCGCGCATCGCGAACACCGTGACGATGTTCGGGTTCTGGAGTTTCGCAAGCGCTTTTGCTTCCGATTTGAATCGCTTGAGAAACTCGGCATCGCGCGCCAAGGTCGCATTCATCATCTTTAGTGCAACGTCACGGTCCAGCGTCATGTCCTTGGCTTTGTACACCACACCCATTCCACCCTTCCCGAGGATGTCCGTGATCCGATAGCTGTCTATGACTTTTCCGACGATGGAGTCTTGCGCGCTCATCGCAACATCTTCTTCAGAAGGCTCTTTTCCTCCTGGACATGAATAATTTGCACAGTGATGTTGTCGCGCCCGCCGCGGCTGTTTGCCAGCTCAACAAGCCTGTCGCATGCCTCCTGCGGGGAGAGCGAGAGGGCAATGTCGTTCATCTCTTCGTCACGAGCAAGGTTCGACAGCCCATCCGTACACAGCAAGAAAAACTCACTCGATCCGAGTCGGAGATTCTCAATGAGATCGAACTCTATCTCCTGCTGCACGCCCATGGCGCGATACAACATCGAGCGCTCGGGATGCGAGAGAGCTTCCTCTTCAGTCAATATCCCCCGCCGAACAAGCTCGGCGACTTTCGAATGGTCTTTCGTAAGCTGCTCGATTCCTTTCGACGTGATCCGGTAGAGTCTGCTGTCTCCGATATGCGCGACATAGGCGGAGTCTCTTTTCACAACGAGCGCGATGCATGTCGTACCCATGCCGTGGTATGCCGGATTGTTCAGGCTGAATTGATAGATCGCACGATTCGCTGCGTTGAATGCGTGAGAAAGCGCCTGCCCAATATCGGACTGTTTGATTGCGAAATACGATTGCTGGACAGTTTCAACTGCGAGCCTGCTCGCCTCCCTGCCGCCTGCGTGCCCTCCCATCCCGTCTGCGATAATGAACAACTGTCCTTTCGGCGAATCAACTTCCAGATTCCCGGCAGGAAACTTCCCGTACGTATCCTGGTTTTCCGAACGAACCATTCCAACATGCGTCGCGCCGGCAGCTGTTATCGTTCTTGCCAATAGAAGTCTCAAGAAATAGTCGGATTATTGCTACATTTGTCGGATACACATCACGCCCCCCGCATCCGGTAGCTTTTCAGGAAGCAGCGCAAAAAAAGATTTGAGACGAGTGAAGCGTCTGAAGCAATATATTGTTATCTGAGAATGAAAGTCAAGCAGGAATCTACCGGTTCTTTGACCGTGCCTTGCGAAGCGGGATGTTCACGTTGTGAACGCGTGAGAATCTCTCTCTCTGCTCGACGACTTGCAATTTCAAAACGATAGAAGCCTGCCGCGATTCGCCGGAAACTCGAAATGAAAGGTCCACGCGTTGTTTCTCGCCGGGAGCCATATCGCCAATCTCCACCGGGCCCGCCGACTGAAGCAGAACAAAAGGAGCATCAATGGTCGGCGTGACGATGACCGAACGCGCTTTGAGTCCGCCTGCATTCACAATCTCGACATTTATGGATGCGACGCGTCCCGGAGTCGCCACGGCTTCCTTCAAATCTAATGTCTTTCCGTTGAGCAACACTCTGCCAATCACCAAATCGGGACCAAGCGCTCCTTTCATCCTGAGTTCAACCCGCGCGACGGCGCCGCC
>JANNUB010000061.1:0-20417 GCA_031394795.1 Ignavibacteriota bacterium
CTCTGCGAAACGGCGAGAATGCTGCCGATCGCGTTGTAGATGTAATGATGAAAATTCCTGGCTGCGGGAAAGCGCCGCTTCGTTGTGTGGCGCATTGTCGCGTTCGCAATGACGATGGGAATGTTTCGTTTCTCCAATTCCCAAATATGATTGGGCCAGACATCGTAGCGGATAATGACTGCCGCGTCGGGTTTTGTTATGGTGAGAAATCGTTGTGCATTTCTTCTTGTATCGAACGGGATGTAGCTGATAACGTCGGCAAGCCCCAATGGGGCAAGCCCCAATGGGGCAAGCTGGTATTTTTTCGAATGTTCATACCCCGATGGGGAGAAGAATGTAACGATGACTCGAACGTTCTCGTGACGGCGTTTGAGCTCCGCAATAATGGGCTTCGCCTGTTCAAACTCGCCGAGCGACGATGCGTGAAACCAGACTCGCTTTCCTGCGCGCAGTTTGTTTGCAACTTGCGTTTCGAGCGAAACAAAAAGTCCCTTGCGCCCTCGAATCCCTCGCCGAACTTTTCTGCTGATGAGTGCGAGCGAACGAATCACCAACCAGATAAGTGGCAGAATGAAATAGCTGTAAACAAATCCCCAAAAAGGTCTCATTGTAGAAGAGTGTTTGCGGATGCGATTACTTGCTCAACGGAGATGTCATTCATACATTTGAAATGTCCTTTCGGACACGATGCCAGACCGATGTGAGTACAGGGGCGGCAGCGGAGTCCGTTGTTCTCCACAACAACACTGTTCGTCCCGAAGGGGAAAAAGCCGAGTTCTTTCACTGTTGGGCCGAAGATAGCCACGACATTTCGCTTTCGCGCCGCGGCGAGATGCATCAAGCCTGAATCATTCGTGACAACGATCGAGCACTTGTCCATCATTGCGGCGGTTTCTGTTAGCGAGATTTTTCCTGAGAGGTTCAGGGTTTTGGGTTCTCCGTAAGGTCGAAGACTCGACTCGGCGAGAGTCCTTCGGACAGGTCTCAGGCTGTGAATGTGATTTTGGATTTCATTGCAGCGCACCACTTCGTTCTCGCCAAAGCCAAAAAGAACGATCGGTTGATTCCGCGTTCTACTCAATATTGATGCGACCTCCGCAAATCGTTCTTTCAACCACATCTTGTTGTAATGCTTTGCCGACGGACATAGGCCGATAAATTGCTGACTACTCCTGAACCCTGAACCCTGAACCAATATGTCGACTTCCCTTTCGTCCTCCTCGCCGACAAAACACTCCAAGCCCGCTCCGTCGTCTTCCACACCGAATGCACGAACAGGCTCCAGGTAACGCAAGGCAACGCTCGGTGCACCGTTGAAGGCATCGTATGTGTTGATCTTGAAACGCACGAGAAGGAACCGCGCAAGCTTACGCTTGTTGATTCGCACAACGCGCTTCGCTCCAAACGTCAGAAACCTGCTCCGCAAGCTGTCGTGAATGTCAATAATGAGATCGTACCGGTTTTGTTGAATTCGTGCTCGAAGTTTTTTCAGATCGTCCAACGTTTCGCTTTTCGGAAACCGAATGACGCTCGTAATATTCGAGTTGTGCATTACGAGATCGGCATATTCCTCTTTCACGACATAGTCGAGTCTGCACGACGGAAAGCGTTTACGGAACGCCCGCACAAGAAGTGAGGACAAGACAATGTCGCCGACGGAGCTGAAGCGAATGATCAGTACTTTCTCGGGAGAGGCGCTCATGGGTTGCCCTCTATGGTAAAGTTTTTTGACAGGATTAGCAATGCGAAAGCAAAATCCCCATCGAGCGCTTTCCACGTTTGATTTTCAGAATGAAAGCGACTACATTGGCAAACAGAATCATAAGAGAGGAATAGCATGAATCGTCCCGCCACGCTTGGTGAATTGAAACGCAGCGGCTACAGAGTCAAGCTCGTCAAAGACGAGCTGCGCGACAATCTGATCCGAAAGCTCAGCAACAAGGAAGTACTTTTTCCGGGCATCATCGGTTATGAGAAGACGGTGATTCCGGCCCTCATCAACGCAATCCTTGCGGAACATGACATCATACTACTTGGCTTGCGAGGTCAGGCGAAGTCGCGCATCGTGCGCGCGCTGCCAAGCCTGCTCGATGAATTCGTTCCGGTCGTTCGGGGGAGTGAAATCAACGACAATCCGTTTCATCCGGTCAGTAAGTTCGGGGTCGATCTCGTCAACGAAATGCAGGACGACACGCCGATTGAATGGCTACACCGCGATCAGCGCTACGGCGAGAAGCTTGCCACGCCGGACGTCACCATTGCGGACCTTATCGGAGACATTGATCCGATCAAGGCTGCCGCAAAACGCTTGCATTATTCCCACGAAGGCGCAATTCATTTTGGGATCGTTCCGCGATGCAATCGCGGCATTTTTGCGATCAACGAGCTTCCGGACCTGCAGCCGCGCATCCAGGTCGGTCTGTTCAACATTCTCGAAGAGAAGGATATTCAGATCCGCGGGTTCAATGTCCGCATTCCGATGGACATTCTGCTCGTGTTCACTGCGAATCCTGAAGACTACACGAACCGCGGCAACCTCATTACGCCGCTAAAAGACAGGATTGATTCACAGATTCTCACGCACTATCCGCGCTCGCTTGAAGAAGCGATCAGCATAACGACACAGGAAGCCGCGATCAAGCGTGACGGAGGGGAAGTGCACGTTCCGTATTTCTTCAAAGAAATTGTCGAGCAAATCGCGTTCGAGGCACGCAAGAGCGAATTCGTTGATCAGAAGAGCGGCGTGAGCGCACGGCTCACCATCGCCGCCATGGAGAATCTCGTCAGCAACGCCGAGCGCCGTGCTATTATTGTGAATGACAAAGTCATTGTCCCGCGCATTTGCGACCTGCCCCATGTCCTTCCGGGTATGACGGGGAAAATCGAGCTGGTGTTTGAAGGCGAGCAGGAAGGCTCAGTCAAAGTGAGCAAAGCGTTAGTCGGCAAGGCCGTGCGAGAGACATTCAAGAAGTACTTCCCCGATCCGTTGCGCAAGCGCCCTCACAGGCCGCAACAAGAAGGACATCCGCGTCAGCAATCGGAAGATGGCGAATATGGAAAGATCGTTCAGTGGTTCGAGAGCGGCAACAAAATCGAAATCGCCGACGACATGACGGTTGAGAACTACTTCCGCGAACTCGACAAGGTGAAAGGCCTCAGAGAGCTGACGCTGAGGCACATGTCGGAGGTGGAACAGAAATACGAGCTTCCTTCGGTGATGGAATTCGTATTAGATGGCTTGCACCAGAATTCGAAGATCGCAAAAGACGAAATTGATCACGTCACGTCGTACAAAGATATGGTGGGGAGCATTTTCTCGGGGGCAAGGGGGTTTGAGGAGGACTGACTCGACTTGCCCTTTCTGCAAGGCGTCCTCCTTCGGTGGAGGGAATGCGGAATCGAAGGTAAATGGATGTCGTGAAATTGAATCATTGCATCATTGTATCATTTGGTGTGAACAAGAAATAGTTGCGTATCCAAATTTCGAGAATACGATGACCATAACAAAGAATCTTTTGGCGAAGCAACTGTCCAGCTATCTCAACCATGATATTTCGAAAGAGAGATTGATTGCATGGTGTGAGCAGAACATGCAGGAAGCAACGTTCGAGTCTGAGGACATACAAGAAATTGTCGCGCGGCTAGGCTTGATGGATGCGACGAACTTCGATGTAAGTTATGAGGAACTCTCCGACATGCTCTCTCGCTTGGGTCTACGACCTCGTAGAGGGTACAAGTTGAGGGTTGAAGTGGTGTGAAGTAATTGGATAAGGCCATGTAAGGACAATCTCACTAACAAAAACTCCCGCTCTCCAAAGCAACCATCAATAAGTCCCCAACAATTTATCCTTCTAACATGAGCAATAATAAAGTACAACTCTTCCATCAACAAAAAATCCGCAGCCATTGGGATGCGGAACAGGAGAAGTGGTACTTCTCCATCGTAGATGTGATTGCTATCTTGACCCATAGCCCCAATGCAAGAAAGTATTGGAGTGTTCTGAAAACCCGACTGAAGCAAGAGGGAAGTGAGTTGGCTACAAATTGTAGTCAACTGAAAATGCAGTCAGTCGATGGTAAGCTTTACCTCACGGATGTCGCCGACACGGAGCAACTACTGCGGCTCATTCAATCTATCTCCGTCTGGGCTACAGCAAGGAGTGGATCAATCAGCGATTGAAGAGTATTGAAGTACGAAAGGAGTTGACCGATGAATGGGAGAGCCGCGGCGTGCGAAAGGGACAGGAGTTTGCAACTCTCACCGATATTATCACGGAAGCATGGAGCGGAAAAAATGTTAGAAAGTACAAACAGCACAAGAAGCTGAAAAAGGAAAACTTGCGCGACCACATGACCAATCTTGAACTCGTGTTAAACATGTTGGCGGAAGCGACAACGACCGAAATCTCCAGTGAGAAGAAGCCGCAAACATTCGAAGAAAACAAGACCGTTGCGCTTCAAGGTGGAACGATAGCAGGCAACACACGAAAAGCGATCGAAGCGAAGTCGGGAAAGAAAATCGTCAGCCGCCTGAACGCAAAGCATCTAAGGGAAATTGCCGCGAAGAAAAGACTGAAATGAATGCCGTGAAACTCACAACTCTGCGACTTACAACATTGTAAGTTGCAAACATGTAAGACCAAAACGTTGCGGCCGCTTGAGGAAGGGAATGGAGGACAATAAGTGCGAGATCCTTCGCTTCGCTCAGGATTTAGGCATCACCATCGCATAAACAACAAACGCAACCGCAAACCCAACGAACCACGCGTAGTCATACAAAAATGCAAGTGAGGGAACAATCAAACCAATCAACGCAACAACAACTCCTGCCGCCATCGCGCCAATCGCTTTCCAATTGAAACCTCCGCTAAATTCGTATTCTCCTCCCCGAAGATACAAGTCCAAAACATTGAGTTTCTGCTTGCGCACGAGAAAATAGTCTGCGATCAGAACGCCCGCAATCGGTCCGAGAAAACTCGAATAGCCGATGAGCCAGCCGAAGATGTACGTTCCGTAATCCGACAACAATTTCCACGGCATCATCACAATGCCGAGCACAGCGGTGATGAGTCCGCCCGTTTTGAAACTGATTTTCTTGGGCATAAGATTTGCAAAATCGTTCGCGGGCGAGACGACGTTTGCGGCGATGTTCGTCGTGAGCGTTGCAACGAGAAGCGAAATGAGCGCGAGAACAATGACAATGGGGTTTTCAAATTTTGAAAGAAGCACAACCGGATCCCAAATCGCCTCGCCAAAAATCAACACCGTCGCCGATGTAACAGCAACTCCGATGAATGAATACAATGCCATCGTTGGCGGCAGACCGATTGCCTGACCGAGCATTTGCGCTCGCTGACTTTTTGCATAGCGGGAGAAGTCGGGAATGTTCAACGACAGCGTCGCCCAAAAGCCGACCATGCCCGTGAGCGACGGAACGAAGAACTTCCAGAACTCGCCGACGGTTTGAAACTTGCTCGGCTGCGAAAGAATAGGTCCCCAGCCGCCGCCGCGAACATACGCCCACGCGAGCAATCCAAGTCCGACGATGATCAGGAACGGCGCCGACGCCGATTCGAGCCAACGAATAGATTCCGTTCCCTTCATAATGAAATAGACATTCATCGCCCAAAAGATGAGAAAGCCAATCGCTGGACCCCATTCAAATTTTGCCCACTCACGAAGAAGCAACACAATCATCGAGTTGAACGCTTGTCCGCCGATCCAGGTTTGAATGCCGAACCATCCGCACGCGACAACTGCGCGCAGCAACGCGGGAACATTCGAACCAAGCGTTCCGAACGATGCGCGGGCGAGAACCGGAAAGGGAATGCCGTACTTCGTCCCCGCGTGCGCGTTCAGTATCATCGGAATCAACACGATGACGTTGCCGAGCGTGACCGTCATGAGGGCTTGCCACCAATTCATGCCGCCCGCAATCAATCCGCTTGCAAGCATGTACGTTGGAATGCAAACACTCATGCCGATCCAGAGCGCGGCGATGTTGTATGTGCCCCACGTGCGCTGAGAAATTTTTGTCGGCGCGATGTCGGCGTTGATGAGGGGGCTGTGCTCAACAGATGAAAGGTCGGCTTCGACCAGTTCGGAATCGAGAAAAGATGACATAGATAAACAGGGGAGTTAGTGAAAAAGTTGATTTACCTGAATGACGAAAAAGTCAATTTTCCCCGTCAGCTCCGCTCTGCGATTACGAGGAGCTTATTATCCGGCGGCGCGCAGGTGCGAGAGGGAGAGCAGCCCGATCATTTCCATGCCCCTGCGTATGCATCTCGTTTCACAAACTTACCGCGACCTGCTTTGCCGAGAAACTTCCCATCGGCAACAACAACTTCACCGCGGGAGAGCACAGTCTTCGCGTTCCCTTTTATTTTGAATCCTTCAAACATCGAGTAGTCGACGCGCATGAAATTGGTTTGCGCTCTGATGGTGAACGACCGCTTCGCTCTCACATGCGCGTGCCCGTCTCGCTCCGCTCAAAAATGTGTCGGTTCACGCTTGAGTAGCTTGCCGCGGCCTATTGTGCCGACAAATTTGCCGTCGTGCACCGCGACATCACCGCGAACGGTAACGATGTGCGGCCTGCCTTTGATCTCCCATCCTTCAAACGCGCTGTAGTCGATATTGAGCAGATGCGTTTGGGCTGAAATTTTTCCGCGATAATCCGGATCGTATACGACCAAATCGGCGTCGCTGCCGACGGCGATGGTGCCTTTGCGCGGGAACAACCCGAACAATTTCGCCGCTTGCGTGCTGGCGCAGTCCACGAACGTGTTCAAATCCATTCGACCTTCGCACACGCCGTACGTGTACAACACGTTGACACGGTCTTCGAGCGACGGGATGCCGTTGGGGATTGCGGTGAAATCATCGCGGCCCATTTCTTTTTGCCCTGCAAAATCGAACGGCGCGTGGTCGGTGGCAACCGTCGAGACAAACCGTTGCCGCAACGCGTTCCAAAAAATTTCCTGATTGTGTTTGTCGCGCAACGGCGGCGACATCACATATTTTGATCCTTCAAAATTCGGCAACTCGGCGTAGCTTTTGTCCAACACCAAATACTGAATCAACGTCTCGACCCACACATGGACGCCGCGTTGCATCGCGAACAACGCTTCTTGCAACGCTTCTTCGCAGCTTGTATGGACGATGTAACAATGCGTGCCGTGCATCTCGGCAAATGTCATCAAATGATGTACGCCTTCGGCTTCGATGCGAGGCGGTCGGCTCCAGTAATGCCATTCGGGCCCCGTCTTGCCTTCGCTGAGTAACTTGTGCTGCAACGCGAGCACGGCGTCGGCATTTTCGCAATGCGCGGTGACAATGACGCCGAGTTTCTTCGCCAATCTCAATGTGTGATAGAGTTCTTCGTCGGAGATTCCCAACGCGCCTTTGTACGCCAGAAAAACTTTGAAACTGGCAATGCCGCTCTGGACGATTTCCGTAAGTTGCCCTTCAGTTTCTTTGTCGAGGCGAGTGACTGCTTGATGAAACGTGAAGTCGCACGCGCTTTTCCCCTCGGCTTTGCTCCGCCACAACTCGAATCCATCGGTAAGCGGCTGCTGTGAGGCGGACTGGCAAATCATCTCGATGAACGCCGTCGTGCCGCCGACAAGCGCCGCTTTGCTGGCAGTCTCATGTGTGTCTTTGGCAAACGTGCCCATGAACGGCAGATAAATGTGCACGTGCGGATCAATGAAGCCGGGGAAAACGTATTTACCCGTCGCGTTGATGACTGTTGCATTCGGCGGCGCGTCCAAGTTTTTGCCGATGCGCGTGATTTGCTCGCTTTCACAATAGATATCGGCGACGTAATCTTCGCTGGCAGTAATGATGCGACCGTTTTTGATGAGCGTACTCATGTCTTTCTCCTTTGCAGGTTCAGTCTGAAGTTCGAATATCCAAGCTCCTCCGAAGGAGTCCTTCGGACAAGTTCCAAAGAAATTCCAATTCACAAATCTCAAGTTAATTTCGCGTTACAGAAAACTCTGGCTTTGTAATTTGAATTTTGAGATTTCTTTGGAATTTGATAGATGTGTTCATGGGAGTTTCTTGTTAGAAAATGAACGAGAGAAAAAAATTCAGGGCGACTCATGCGTCGCCCCAAATCTATGCGCGAAAATTACGCGGCAGATGCGACGGTGCCTTTCTTGTATATCGCACCAAGCACAGCGCCAGCAATCACTCCCCAGATGATATTGAGAAGCGTGATCTGCCACGCCATTCCGTACGGGAATCCTGCGAAGATGAGATGATTGAAAATCCATGTAGGAAAACTGACGAGCACGCCCGCGTACAACCCGTACATCAAGCCGCCCATCGTACCGCCGCCGAAGCTTGCATAGACTTTATCATAAAACCAAGCGAAGACAAGCACCGCAACAAAATCTCCGACGATGAACCACGTCGGATTCTCCGTTTGGTTGAATACCTCGGGCATACTCTTGTACGTATTTCCGAGGATCATGCCGTGCATGACAAAATCGTACACGTTCACCACCACACCCGCCGCCAACACCGCAAGCCAAAACTTTCCGCTTTTCATTTTGTGACTCCTTGTATTGTGATTGTTTGTGTTATGAGTCGAAGGAATGAGGACGTTCCTCCGACTCAAATGAAATACTCCCCCCTTCTTTTGTTCCTCAGGCTTCAAGTCGAATTTTGCCGAGCCTTCCGGGAGGAACACACCACTGTCGACAAGTTCCGGGCAACACAACAAACGATCAGCCGCGGGCCCTATGAAGTGCCGAGGACAAGACCCGGCGGCTGATGTTTGCGTTTTTGTTGCAAGAACGAACCTACTTCTTCATCATCTTCTTGTCTTTCAACTCGATGACCAGAACATGTAAATCGGAGAGCGCCTCATTTGCGTGAGTTACCGCATCGCTCCAACGCGGCACGCCTTCTTTGAACTCGGTTTCCATTACTTTGCCATCAGACAACGTCGTCTTCACCTTGGCTGAATTCATCGGGACGACAATGTTCGAGGGATGCGAGTGCATCGGAAGTTTCTCTCCTGCTTTGATTTGAACGTCGAAGACGCGCACCTTGTCGTTGTCGAGCACAACCTTAACCTTTTCGGGCGCGACCTTTGCCATATCTTGTGCAAGCGTCAACGACGCCGAGAAGCACACAACAAGCACTGCGATGAGCAGTGCCAGGGGAACATGTTGTTTCTTCATTGCTGACTCCTTTGTTTGTTTGTGAATGAATAGTGAAGTGGCACTTCACGTTGTGAAAAAAACTTCAATATTCAAGCTCCAAGCTCCAAAGAAATTCCAATTTACAAACCCCAATCTAAATCTCATGTTCTTTGAATCTCTTACTTTGAAATTTGATTTTTTGAGATTTCTTTGGAACTTGGAACTTGATATTTGGGATTTACTTACTGAGGAACTTGATATTTGGAATTTACCTAATGTATTTCGATGCCGTGCTTCTTCTGAAATGCCCTTAAATCTTCCCACGTCATCGGTTGGGGAAGTTCCTTCACCAACTCATTCCACGTTTTCGATTTCGTTCCATCATCGAGTTGCACCATCGAAATACAATTCTCGACTGGGCAGACGATGTAACACAAGCGGCAACCGACGCAATCTGCTTCTCTCACTTTTGGTTGATTCTTTGTTTCGGAAGAGCCGTTTGTGCCGACTGTCCTCGGAGTTAAGTCGATACATTGATGCGCAGTATCCTCGCACGCGATGTAGCAGAGATTGCATTGAATACATTTCGACTCGTCAATGCGCGCAACCGCTTTGAACAACAGATTCAGATTTCCAAAATCAGAAATGCGATGAAGTGACTTGCCGATGACTTGGTCGAGAGACGTAAGCTGCTTTTCCTCCATCCAGTTCGTCAAGCCTTCAATCATGTCTTCAACAATGCGGAAGCCGTAATGCATCACCGCCGTGCAAACTTGCACGCTCGACGCGCCGAGCAAAATAAACTCAAGCGCATCGCGCCATGTTGAAATTCCGCCGATGCCGGAGATTGGCAAATTGATTTCGGGGTCGAGCGCGATTTGCGAAACCATGTTGAGTGCAATCGGTTTCACCGCAGGTCCAGCGTAACCGCCGTGCCCGCCTCTACCGCCGACCGACGGCTTCAGCTCAAACGTGTCGAGGTCAACGCCCATGATGGTGTTGATGGTGTTGATGAGCGAGATTCCGTTCGCGCCTGCGCGCTTCGCCGCTCGTCCAGGAAAACGAACGTCGGCAACGTTCGGCGTCAGCTTCACGAGAACGGGAATCGTCGAAGCTTCCATCACCCACTCGGTAATCATCTGGCAATACTCCGGCACTTGCCCGACTGCGGAGCCCATGCCGCGCTCGCTCATGCCGTGCGGACATCCGTAGTTCAGCTCGATGCCGTCGCAGCCGGTGTCAACCGTCCGCTTCACGATGTCGTGCCACGTTTCGCGCTTCGACTCGACCATGAGCGAGACAATCACGGCGCGGTCGGGCCAGAGTTTTTTCGTCTCGGCAATCTCGCGCAAGTTCGTTTCAATCGGTCGGTCGCTGATGTGTTCGATGTTGTTGAGTCCGAGAATTTTTTGTCCGTTGTAATCCACCGCGCCGTAGCGATTGCACACGTTCATCACAGGCTCGCCAATCGTTTTCCAAACGGCTCCGCCCCAGCCCGCTTCAAACGCCTTGCAGACTTGATACGCGGAATTGCTCGGCGGCGCAGACGCGAGCCAGAAGGGGTTCGGCGATTTTATTCCGCCGCAGTTGGTAGCGAGGCTTATCATGGTGTTTCCTTTTTGGGTTCAGGGTTCAGGGTTCAGGGTTCGATGCGAGATTGAAAATATTTCGCGCCATCGTGAGCGAATTTCCATGCGAGATAATCGTCCTCCATTTCAAATCGCTCTTCATCGGAGGAATGGATTCTCGCTTCGAACTCCACAAACGATATCCCGTACTTTTTTTGAAAGAAAGCGTCTTCAAGTTCGAAATCAGCATACATCTTGGGTTCTACACTCATGCTTTCAATTCCTTTCTCTCTATGAAGTAAAGATAAGGCTTTGCTTTCTTCGCCTCAAACGCTTTGCAGACTTGATACGCGGAGTTGCTTGGCGGCGCGGACGCGAACTAAAATGTGGATTTTATTCCGCCGCAGTTGGTTGAGAGATTTTCCATAATTCACCCAAGGATTGTTCGAGATCTGTTGTCTGCCAACCTGCTAATCTTGATATTCCTTCAAATGTAATGTCATCAACACCAAGGTTCTCACCAAAGTGATATGCACAAGGCAAACCAAGCAGAGTGCGTCTTTTCGGCTTAGGGTCGACTACGATCAGTTTCTTGGCTGAGGAACATCTAAACCTCTCAATGATGAGTTCATTAATTCTTTTGTCTTCTTGACCATATCCAATTGTGACCAACGTGTCGGAAACTTCAAGATTGGCCTCGAAGCGATTGAATATCTGTCCGTAGTAGTAATCCAAACCGTAGTGTCGCGGCTTTGTCCGAAGCCCAGAAAGAAAATCGGGAAAGAACTTTCCCACTCGTTTCTCGTAGTCTGATTCTCCATTCTCTTGCTTGACCTCCCTTAACAGCCATTCGGGATTTGCTGGTGGGCTGACTCTTATTGATTGAACTTCGTTCTTTTCAAGCCTATATGAATAATAGTCAATGCTACCGTGCAGTTTGTACAGACAAAGTTTGTGATTAAATCGATTGGAGAATTGTGGAATCCGTAATGTGATTGGTCGATGTAGATATTCGTCTGCATTCTTAAGTTCCACCTTGCTGTAGTAATGGGAACCTGCCTCTTCAAAACCATCGGAGAATTCCCAAATAAAGTCAGCGGCCAATTTTTCAAAAAACAAGTCATGATTGAGAGTATGTACATGAACTTTGTCGTAAATCTTCCTCACATCATCCAAGAACAAATCAAACGCGCCATAGCTACTTTTTACAGGCTCCGACGGACGTGCAAGCAATTTTGCTATACATTGCTCGAACTTCTCATGAAAGTTTCCTAGCAGGTCCAAATTGTTTGTGGTTGCATTGTGCTTTCGTCTGAATTCGTCTGCGAAGTGTCTAAATTCGTCTGCGAGACGTTTGCAATCGGTTGACGAAGTGTAACCATTCAGCAAACTGTTGTAATCGTCAAAGAAATCTTCATAATTGAATTGACTATTTGCATTACAGATGTTTGTATAAAATTCAAGAAACTCTTCCGCAAAAGAATCTGCTTCAATAATTTCGCGGTACCTCCGCGTAAGGAGTTTCTTGCGGTAGTCCTCCGCCTGACTCGAAATCTCTGCGAGGGCAGAACATCGGCGGCGTGCATTCTTCAATTCGTCGCTAAGCTGCTGGCTCAATTCACAACCCAGTTGATAGCCAGCAGGTTTTGAGAAGCCTGCTCCCAATAGAAACGATATCTCCTTCATTTTTTTGCTATCGCTCCGTTCACTTTCGCAAGGGACTTCATCAACAGTTCCTTGACAAGTTCGCTATAAGGTTGATTTCTCTTTCGAGCAAGGGCTTCGATTTTCTCCGCGATGCCATGCTCAATCAAAATCCAATCGTTCTTATCGGCGAAGAATTACCCTCTGAATTCATCCGAACCAAATAAGTCGTTTTCTGCTTTGGTGTACTGCTTCTTTTCATTCGATTTCCAGAACCCTGAACCTTGAACCTCGAACCCCGAACCTCGAACCTCCAAACCCCAAACCCCGAACCCACGCATCAATCCCCCCCCGCGCCGCCGCTTTCAAGCAACTTTCGCGAGCGATTTGAGCAACAACTCGTTCACCAGTTCATACTGCGGTTGGTTCTTCTTTCGCGCAAGGGTTGCGATTTTCCTCGCGACCTTGTCGTCAATATACACGACGCGTTTTCTTCCTACCAAATCAAACTCGACGTCATGCACCTCTTTGACGTCGTCGAATTCCAGAAAACTGTGTTCATCCCAGAAGTCGGACGCTTCACGTATTGTCATGTGTTCTTTGTAGCCAGCAGGTATTTTCTTCTTATTTTTTGCCATAGCGTTTCCTTTCTGCATTACTCATATCTCTCGCTGACAAGACGAGCGCGTCATTGCTTTTTTTGTGAATGTAAAAGACCGACAAATATCTTCCTGCTTCGGTTCTACCAAATGCATTGTACAAATCTTCTCCCTCAACATCACCTTTTTCCTTGAAGAGGATTCTTGGTTTTGACCGTAGAACTCCTTCAACTTCATCCGCCGTTACATAGCAGTTTGTCTTCGACATAATCAAGCCAGATGACGTAGCGAATTGTCCTCAGCCGTTCCAAAACAGACAAGTATCAGAAAGCACACCTTGAACCCTGAACCCCAAACCTCAAACCCGCTTCATCAGCACAGCATCAATCCCCCGCGCCGCCCTCTTTCCATCCGCCGTTGATGCAATCGCCGCCCGCGAATATTCTTGGTTGCTCGTCTGCAGCGTCGAGAGCGACAACCTTGGACTCACTTCTTCTCACGGTCTTTCATCCACCCAATTGCTCCAACCGTATGCAGCCAAATATGGCGAGCAAATGCCGCGTAATACAACGCCTCATTCTCATCTCCAAATCCATACGTGTCGGGAAAATCTTTGATGGGTTTTGCGGATTCAAGTTTCGCGGGCACATGCACGTTGTGCTTTATCGCCCGCTTGAGCAGTTTATTCGATGCCGCGGTTTCTCCCTCGGTCTTAAATGCAAAGAGCGCTCTGTTGAAAAGGGGGAACGCGCCAACATCGCCGTCGAATTGCTTGTCATATTTCTTGAACTTCTCGAACTCACTCAACTCGATGAGATACAACAACAATTGATCTCTCACTCCTTGATTGTCGTTCGGATTCAATTCGATCAACTCTTCCAGGTGGGCGACACACTCCTGTTTCTTCCCCGTCGCGTAGAGACAATCGGCGTAGTGCTGCATGCAGCGCATGAACGGCCGGGTTTCGTGCATTCCCCAGAACATGCCCTTGCGTTTGTCCCGAGACTCTCCTCCGAAAATTCTTCGACCGATGTCAACACCTGACTTATAAAACGGCATTCGCGTTGCGGGCGAGCGCTGGGTTTCTGCTAAGAACTCATACGCTTCAATGCAATCGGGGTCGAGCCGCAGCGCCTCATCAATCTTTTTCTTTGCCTGCTGCTGAGGAAGCTCATACGCCTCAAAAACGAGGTCTTGCGCCCGTTCTCGGTCGCTCAAAACTTCTTTTGGAAAAGAAGGGATCGGTTTGTTCGTGAGCGAATCTAAGAATTCCTGCATTTCTTCCTTACTCTTGAAGTTTTGTGCTTCAAGAAGTCTGTGCAAGTCGGTAAATACTTTGTCGGTGCTTTTCATTGTTCGCTATTGCTGTTGCTTTGTTGGATAATCGGCGCTGACTTCCTGACCGCGTTGTTCACGCAACTCTGAACCTTGAACCTCAGACCCTGAACCTTGAAACCCTGAACCCAACTCAGCGCTTCATCAACAGTGCATCAATTCCCCACGCCGCCCGTTTCCCATCCGCCGCGGCGTTCACCACTTCTTTTCCGCCGTTGATGCAATCGCCGCCGGCAAAATATTTTTGGTTGCTCGTCTGCATCGTGGTGGGATCTACCCAGACTCTTCCCCCCTCGGTTTTGAGGTTCGGGATTTGGGCAAGGAATGTCTTTTCAATATTCTGCCCGACGGATTTGATAATCATGTCCACCGGGATTTGAAATTCAGAGTTCGGAACCACCTCCGGTCTTCGTCGTCCTTCTTCATCCGGCTCACCAAGCTTCATCTGAACGCACTCAATCGCCTCCACTTGACTATTGCCAATAATGCGGGTCGGCGCGCTCAGAAACTGGAAGTGCACACCGTCGCTCTTTGCCAACTCATACTCGAAATCATACGCCGGCATCTCGTCGCGGCTTCTTCGATAGATAATCATCACATGTTCAGCGCCGAGCCGACGCGCTTCCGTTACCGCATCAATCGCCGTGTTCCCCGCGCCGATGACGGCAACGCGTTTGCCAACATCAACCGATGACCAGTTGCGCGTCGTAACTTGTTCGATGAAGTCAAGCGCGTCAACAACGCCGGGAAGATTCTCGCCGGGAATGTTCAATCGCGATGCGGAGCCAAGTCCGACGCCGAGAAAAATTGCATCGTGCTTCTTCTCCAACTCCGCAAGCGAAATGTCTTTTCCCACTCGCATGCTCGACTTTATCTTCACGCCGAAACTTTCAACGAGCTTCACTTCGTTCATCGCATCCTGTTGCGTCATCTTGTATGGAGCGATGCCCCACGTGTTGAGTCCGCCGGGCTTTTCGTTTGCGTCGTAAATCGTTACATCGTAACCGAGCAACGCGGCTTCGGCGGCGCATGAAAGTCCAGCAGCGCCCGCTCCAATAACACCAAGCGATTTTCCATTTTGCGGCGCGCGGGTGAACAGCGTTGGCATGCCGTGTTCGAAATACCAATCAATAGCGTAGCGTTGCAGTCGTCCGATTTGAATCGGCTCTTCGCCCCGTTCGTTATAGACACACGCGCCTTCGCACAGCACATCGACCGGACACGCCTTCGCGCACGTGAGTGCAATCCAATTCGATTTCAAAATCGTTTTCGCCGAGCCTTTGATGTTTCCCGTTGCGATTTTTTTGATGAACGTGGAAATGTCAATATGCGTGGGGCACGCTTTCATGCAGGGCGAGTCGTAGCAATACAGGCAACGGTTCGCTTCCGTCGTCGCGGAGTTGGGAGTGAACGGAGGATGGAGTTCGGCGAAGTTGGATTCGTATTGCTCGGGCTTCAGTTTTGTGGCGATGTTTTTCATATCGGGTTCAGGGTTCAGGGTTCAAGGTTCAAGGTTCAAGGTTCAGGGTTCAGGGTTTCGTCGTTCGGGGTTTGTCTGAATGGACTCCTTCGGAGAGGTTCGAGGTTTGGAGGTTGAGGTTCGGGCTAAGCTCATCATTGAATGTGGAACCTACACGATACTCGGCGGACGGCTCTTTTAGGAATGCTGGCGTTTCAAACGTGCGTTCGACTGATTGGATGTAATTGAAGAGCATCCTGTTGAGACGCTTGTAGTCTTCTGACAATTCTTGATACAACTTTCCATCTTTCAACGATTCCGTCTCGAACAAAAACAACAAATGTTCTGACGTTTCTTCGCTGGAACCGTATGCTCGCCACAAATAATGAAGAAACTCATTCTTGTATTTTCTCAGCGCGTAGCCCTCGACGATTTGCGCAGACACAGATTTTGAAGAACGACGAATTTGCCCACCCTCTTCGTACAACTCAAACTTCGGTAAGTGCATTGTCATTTTGTGAACCTTGACCGCAAGAGCATGAGCCAAGTTGTAGATTTCTAACTTCCTGTATCCGCCATCCATTTGATAATCTCCTTTCGTGAATGTTGAACCAAAAACCTAAACCATGAAACTTGAACCGTGAAACTTGAACCCTGAACCCTGAACCTATCAAGCGCTCTCAACATCCGCAATCCCCAAAGCCTCATCCAAAGTCTTTACACCAGCATCAATCTCTTCCATCGAAATAATAAGCGGCGGCGCGACAACGAAATGACTTATCCACGCCTGAATGAACACACCGTTCTTCATCATCTCCGCCGCGACCTTATCAACAAGCAGCGGCTTTCCTCCGACTTTATCTGCCTTCGTGTTGAACGGCTCTTTCGTTGTTTGGTTCTTCACGAGTTCGACAGCCCAGAACATTCCGATGCCGCGCACTTCGCCGATGCTTTTGTGTTTTGATTTCAGCGCGTGAAGTTTTTCGCCGAGATACGCGCCGACTTCTTTTGCGCGTTGATTGATGTCCAATCGTTTCATCTCATTGATCGCCGCGATCGCTGGCGCAAGCGTGAGCGGATGCGCCTCGTACGTATGACCGTGAGAAAAATAATGGTCGTCGAAATACTCGGCAATCTTCTTTGATGTTGCGCAAAGTCCGAGCGGAACGTACGCCGTCGTAATTCCTTTCGCGGTCGTGAGGATGTCGGGCTTCACGCCCCAATTGTCAACGGCAAACCACTCGCCTGTTCGTCCCCAACCGCTCATCACTTCATCGGCAATGAGCAGCACTCCATACTTGTCGCAAATTTGTCGGAGCCGCGGCAAATATTCTTTGGGAGGAATCAACACGCCGTTCGTTCCGACGACTGGCTCAATGATAACAGCCGCGACATCGCTCTCGTTTTCAATCATGTGTTCGATGTACTCGACGCACGCGATGCCGCACTCAGGATAGTGATGCAAGAGCGGACACTTGTAGCAATTCACTTCAGGTGCGAAAATTACGCCCGGCATTTTTCCCAACGGCTCCATCGCCCAACGGCGCGGGTCGCTCGTCGCGGCAATCGAGCCCATCGTCGAGCCGTGGTACGCTCGGTACCGCGCAATGATTTTTGTTTTGCCCGTGAACATCCGCGCGATTTTGAATGCGGCTTCGTTCGCTTCCGTGCCCGATGTTGTGAAGAAGAATTTTTCTAAACCTTGCGGCAGCACTTCGAGCAACAATTTGCTCAACTCCGCTCGCACATCAGTAGCAAAACCAGGCGCGATGAACGGAAGCTTGCGCGCCTGCTCTTCAATCGCTTGGATGACCGCTGGATTCTTGTGTCCAAGATTGGAACACATGAGCTGCGCCGAGAAGTCGAGATACTTCTTTCCGCTGCCATCAATAAAATAGCAGCCCTCGGCATCAACAACGTGAAGCGGCTTCCATCCCTTCTGAAAGCGCCATGTGCCGTAGGTGTATTTTGCTGTGATGTCGGAAATTTCTTGAGAGGTCATTTTGTTTCCTATTAAATTCTGAGCGAAGCGAAGAACCTCACTCTTTTAGGTTAAGTCAAAAGCTTTTGGGTTCAGGGTTCAAGGTTGTGAACCTTGAACCTACTGTAGTAACATTACTCAACGAGTTGTCCGTACATGCTCAAGATTTCCTTTTGATGACAATGTACGGTGATTGTTTTTCCCGAACATGAAATCCTATCGGTCGCTTGGGCGGGTCGGGCGGCGCAATAAGTTTTCTGAGCGCATCGAACACGACTTTGAACTGTGCGTCATACTTTCGTTCGAGTTCATCCAACCGCACAGACAGCGCTTTGTTGTCGGCAAGCATTCGTCTCAATGCGACAAATGTGTTCATGATTTGAATGTTGACTTGAATGGCGCGTTTACTCTTCAGAACGCCCGACAACATTGCAACGCCTTGCTCTGTGAAAACATAGGGTAATGTTCGAGCAAATTTTAGAGGCATGAGGTTATCACAAATTGTGATAACCTCGTCGCGCTCTTTCTCCGAAAGCTGAAACATGAAATTCGAAGGGAAGCGGTCAGCGTTGCGCTTCACCGATTGATTAAGCGTGCGCGTATCTACGCCGTAGAGTTCGGCAAGATGCCTGTCAATCATCACCTTCTCGCCGCGAATCAAGAAGATGCGCTGTTCGATAATTTCTACTGGAATGAGATTAGGCATAACCACTGTTGCTCCTGAACTAATCACAACATACGTAAGACCTTTTGAGAGTAACCGATCACAAATTGTGATCGGTTCGGTGATCGAATGCTTACGAGGAAAGGTGGTCACAATTTGTGACCACCTCGTCTCGCTCGGCTTTTGTCAGTTGAAACATGAAATTATCTGGAAAGCGCTCCTTGTTGCGTCGGACGGCTTGATTCAGCACCTTGGTTTCCACGCCGTAGAGTTCAGCAAGGTCGCGATCAACCATCACCTTTTCGCCGCGGATCAGGAAGATGCGCTGTTCGATGACTTCGACTGGAATTAGGTTCGGCATGTCCAATAAGTCGCTATGAACCAGTGATAGATCGTGACCAGTTCACTCTCTACAAAGCTACTCCAATCAACTCGATTTCCGTTTGAACGTACAAATCAATTCAACATCAATGCAATAATCCACATATCCAACAGACGAGATCCTTCCTGCCCGCCTCATTGCACTGTGTAGGCAGGCGGGCGCTCCGCTCAGGATTTAGTCAGCGCCTCATACGCGTCCGGCCTACGGTCGCGGAAAAACTGCCACGTCTCTCGCACTTCTTTGATCATATCCAAATCCAAATCGGCGACGACGAGTTCAGATTTGTCGCGGCTTGCTTGCGCGATAATTTTTCCGCGCGGCGTGCAGAAATAACTCTTGCCGTAAAACTCGCCGATGTTCCATGGCGCTTCGACGCCGACGCGGTTGATTGCGCCGACGAAATATCCGTTTGCGACGGCATGAGCGGGTTGTTCCAACTCCCATAGATATTCCGAAAGCCCCGCGACGGTTGCCGATGGATTGAACATTATCTCCGCGCCGTTCAGTCCAAGACAGCGAGCGCCCTCGGGGAAATGCCTATCATAACAGATGTACACGCCAACCTTCGCGTAGCGCGTGTTGAACACAGGATAACCGAGATTGCCCGGACGGAAATAAAATTTTTCCCAAAAACCCGGGTCAACCTGCGGGATGTGCGTCTTGCGATATTTTCCGAGATACGAACCGTCGGCGTCAATGACCGCCGCGGTGTTGTAGTACACGCCCGTCATCTCCTCTTCGTAAATCGGGACGATAATAACCATTTGATATTTTTTCGCGAACTCTTGCATCAACTTCACCGTCGGTCCGTCGGGAATTCGTTCGGTCGAGCTGTACCATTTTGTTTTTTGTTCCGCGCAGAAATATGGTCCGTAGAAAATTTCCTGCAGGCACAAGATCTGCACGCCTTGCCTGCCCGCATCTTCGATGAACGGAACGTGCTTGTCAATCATCTCCTTCTTGATGACGTCCAATGGCTGGTCGTTCGATGTGGCGATGGAACATTGAATCAATCCGCTGCGAACAATGCGTGACATGATGAACTCCCGATGTGATTGGCTGCTGTGAGAAATGAGAAATGTGACACAAGAATATAGCTTGTGTCGCCGCTAATTTCAAGACGAGGCTGCCGCGGAAGTGCGATGCAGAGATTTACGCCGATTTCGAGGCTGTAAGTGCAGCAGAGGAGGGGTGCTCGATTCGATAGCGCGCCTTCATGCAGTGAACGCAAAGCTCTTCTTTCGCGCCGATGCTCGCGTATTCGAGGACGGTTTCATAGACATGCACGCCGAGCAAACAGCGCGCGCGCCTCAGCACATCACCGAACGATGGATGATAGATGACCGTCTTGCGCGCTGAATGCTGAACGCGAATGAGCCGCATTGTTGCTGAAGAAGATTAGCCGGACGAAAGATCGGGAGAGAAGATTTGGTGATTTCAATATACCGCGCGAGCCTCGTTTGCGCAAGAGGCGCGCGCACATCAGAGGATATTTTTTTTTGGTTAGTTACGCTTCACTGTTCACACGGTACGCGAGAACACAGGCTTCTCCTTCCCAACCTTGTCAACGTATGCGTCGAAGCACATGGCGATGTTGCGAAGCAGTAGGCGCCCCGCCCCAACGATG
>JANNUB010000092.1:0-5455 GCA_031394795.1 Ignavibacteriota bacterium
GGATTCGGATAGTTCGCGCCAAGCCCGAACGTTTGCGGAATCGCTGCGGAGATTGTTGTGTACACCGGGTCGCACGTAACGGAGTTGCCCGCAACGTCGGTCACTCTCAACACCACGGTCGCACCCTGGCTCTGGTTCACCTTTGTTGCCGTGACTACGACCGGACTTGTTGTCCCGATTGTAAAGGAGGGAACATTCAATGTTGCATTGACCAAGGTTGCCGCTGTGACCGATTGCAAGCCGCTCTGCAAATCCCGCACTGTTACTTGTACCTGTTTTGGAGGGCCTGCAATTACGGCCGTGATGGTACAACTGGGCGGCGTGTTATCAAGACTTGTTACGGTAACTGTAAACGTGCAACTCGCGGAGCTGACACTATTCGTAGCAGTACAAGTGACTGTCGTGGTACCGACGGGAAACGTGTGCGGCGACGTGATGACTGTGCTGCCAATCCTGCACTCGACAGTCGGCGTTGGAGTGCCTGTTGCGGTTACCGTAAACGACACGAGCGCGTTTGATGTACTGATGTTTGCAGGGCACGTGATTGTCGGAGCGGTGGCGCTGGAACTGCCGGATGGCGTGAGCGAAAAATCGTCAACTGCCAAGCCATCGTCAGAGCCGCTGGCATTAAAGTCAATCCAGCGAATAAAGAAGGACGACCCACTTGCAATGTTGAGCCCCGTGATAGTAAAGGTGATGCTTGTTCGGTTGGCTGCACTGTTCCCATCCAGTAATCCCACGGTGGGTCCTATGACAGGAGCTGCAAAATCAAGGCCGTCATGATCTGTGTATGTTCCGGTTGTGAGACTGGTTGCATCCGTGCTAAGCTGAAAATCGATACGATCAACACGGCTCAGAGCCCCTAATCTCCACTGCTCGCCTACATAAGAAATATTGAGGGACGTAATAGCAGAGCCCGTGTTATTAGTAAAGCCCGCTCCGATGGTGGGACTGAGGGTTCCGCTTTGCAACCCGCCGAAGGCGCGCTCAGTATTTCCGCTCGCACCGAAACTGTACGTATCGCCCGTAGCCGAAGATCCCGTCCCGGCTGTGTAGGTGGTGTTTGCATTGGTTCCAGTTTCTGTAAACGCCCAGCCGACGGGAACAGAGCTTGAAGTTCCACTACTCGCTAAAGTGTTAAAGTCCTGTGAGTAGGTGCTGCCGAGAGTCGTAAGGCTTATTTGCCCGAAAGCTGCCGTGCATATGATGCAGCAGGCGGCGAACAAACATGAAAGGGGTTTTGCAAGCGTGCTCATGAGAGCCTCCTTAGTTGGGTGAATGAACGGTGAACTACATTTCCCCTTCCCCTAAAGTCATGCGAGTGAAAAATGAATCGGACTGTTTATCCGATGTGAACAAAACCCTCGAAGCCAGAGGTTCGCATACTGAACCTCCGGCTTCAGAGCAACACCCGCTCAGAAACTAAGCGCGCACACTTCATGTTGCTTGAGGATTTGCTCGACGGTGTATGTCGCAACCGTCGGCTTTATGTACTTCTGCATAGAGGACCTCCTTTTGAGTGATGTGATTGTCGTCGTGTCGCTTTTTGCGACATTGTGATTGTCAATGTAGAAGTGGCAGTCTTCATACAACAGGTCGAGCTCCTCGTGAAGAATTCTCGAGGAACCTGTTGCGGATGCGCTAATCGAATGAGACGGGATGGTTGAAGAGGAACGAGACTGAGGATACCCACTACGCGGGAGAATCCAGAGCAGAAGGATCAGGCAGAAACATGTTGTGAGAGGGGACTTCATTGCAGCAGTTGGGGCTTATTTCTGGTTTACCCCCCAAGCTGAAACAGCACACTTTGAAACCCTGAGCGGAGCGAAGGGCCTCAGTGCAATTGAAATGCTGCAATGTCCTTCGCTTCGCTCAGGACTTACTAAATATCACAAGCCCCTCGGTACTGAACTTCGTTACAGTCTCCTCAATGTCCATTCTCACGTCGCTACCGTCATCAACCGTAAACTGAGATTGTATTTTTCTCTCGATCGCTTCAAGACTGACATCTCCAGTGCAGAGATTCCAAATCAACAACGAGGTCTTATTCAGGACGTGAGCCTTCTTGGTGCCCGGGTCGTAGAGGATTGCATCGTCACCCAAGCTCCGCAAGACTACTCCATCCTTCCGCCGAGGATGGCACAAAGTGAAATCAAGCATCTGCCAATGCTCGCGCGCGGAAGCGAAACGCGCAAACTTCGTGCTCCTGCAGAATCGCTTCCTCTGTTGTGATTGTAAGAATTGTTGGCTTCACGTACTCTTCCGTTTCTGTTCTTTTTTGAGTAGATGATTGATGGGATGGATGAAGACGATATTATCTCAATTGGAAGCGCAAGTTTAGTTCAAATATACTACATCAAGTCTCCCTTGTCAATAGCTAAACCCGGGATATTGCCGAAAAAGCTTTGTCAGGAAGACAACTCACCCATGTCTTACGTACTGCAAAACCATTCTTGCTGGTCACCCTGCTACGCGAGGCTAAGGATTTTGAACACAATCCGACCACACGCTCGAGCAAGCCTCAGCTCACGGATTTGTCTTGGCAGAATTCTGGAAAAGTCCACCCACCGTACAACCATGTACCCAACGCCTCGCCGGAATGGACTTTCGAGATTTATTCTCTTCCCGTCCTTCCTTACAATTGCAACGACCTTGCCGAGGATTGCGCTTTCTCGTACGCGGGAGTCAATGTGTTGATTATGATCGCCCCTGTTCACATACACCGTCTCGCCTCGCACCGTGTAGCACCGGAGTACGCGATGGACGACGATTCTGTGATCCTTTTTGTCCGTAGGACTCCTTACGGAGAATGCAATCGTCGCGCCGGGCTTAATGTCTTTATGCGAATGCTTCACCACCACCGTGTCGCCGTCTTCAATAAGCGGGTGCATACTCCAACCCGACACTTGCAGCGTGCTCTCCTTGCCAACTTCTTTCCAGATGTCGAACATCTGTTCCGTGAAAGAGTCGGTGATTTGACAATCCATTATTACCCCACCTCCAGTTTTTTGAGCAACGTTTTTTTTGCCCACGAATCTGCACGAATTGTCACCAATTTGTTTTTGGAAAGAACAACTCTGATTTCTTTCCTTCGTGGAGATTCGTGGGCAAATCTTTGGGTTGCTGCTCTGCCGCGCTGCGATCTCAGCGGTTAGATTCTTTTTTTTGATGGGTTTTCAACGGCATCTCTAAGGGTCGTAGACCAGATCAGCAATCATCCTGACAGTGTCATGCACGCCGCCCGAGCGCAACCGATAACAGCGGGCGCTTTCAACAACACTCGCAACTTGAAGCATCGCTTGGAACGGATCGCTTTCTGCAGTATGGGAGTACTTCATGCACTTGAACAGCGCTTCTGATGCCGAAATGGGCGTCAGCTCCACCGATTCAGAAAAACCCTCCATGAAGATTATCACACCTACTTTGCATGAAGCGCCCAGACTCTTAGGAAAAATTTCCTCGATGTCGACAAGCCACTTGTCATCTCCGCTCAGAGATTTTGTTGGCTGTAAATGCACCGACCGATCAAGTTCGGGAAACATGCCGATGGTTTTGTGCCGCAAACCCAACGCCCGTGGGAACGGCTCAACTTGCCCGCTCGCCTGATCGATGAACGCTATTTCATCGGAAAGATACTTGAAGCCCTCGCGCACAAGCCCAAGCGTCAGTGTTGTCTTCCCGTTGTTGGCTTCTCCGCAGAGGAGAATGGCTTTGTCGTTCAACGATACAACACCGGCGTGCATCGCGTAGTGATGGGGAATGCGAGAGAGAACTGTATGAAAGATGATCGATTCGGTGTAGGCCCGCCACCGTTCCCGATCGAGGAAATAGCAAACGCGCTCGCCGACCAACATCACCGGCGTGTGCGATAAGAATGCATCCGCCACTTCATACAAGGATGGATCGTTCGTGTCTCGTATCGTAAATCGAAAGCGATTGCTGCCTCGCCTGAAGATGTCGACAAGATGTTTCTGTTGTGCATTCTCAACGATCACTGCAGGCTCACCGTTGTGCGGACTCTGAGACAGGACCTTGAACGTTGTGCAGTTCTCGATATCGTGTTTGTCCGAATTCTTTCTTAGATGAGCGTACGTGTTTCTATAAATGTCCTGAAGAGAAGGACGATCGAACCCTACCTTGAACTCCACGCCAAAGAAACAGTAACGCTCGTACGAGAGCGATTGCTCCTCAGGATTCTGCACAGCACTTTCGATGTCAATCACGGAGTAAACTGTTTGAGCTTAATAAAGAAAGACTGCGTAGCGTCAGTGGAAAATTGATGTTGCGCCGTGCCTGCGGCAGGCAGGCAAACCAATAAATGAATTTCCTTCGGATTCCATACTGTTTCAATTATACGTCAGCCTCCATACAAAGTCAATAGACTGCCAGAGCTCGAATCCCGACATAGAAGGCATCACGCAAAGATGAACATTTTGATTGTCTAAGATTTCATCTGTTGGGTGAAACGAAATAGCTCTGCCCTCGAATGTCTCATTCTATCTCTTGGCGACTTTGCGGCTTTGCGTGAGGTTTCTAAATCGGATTTAAGGCAGAGAGCCGCTTTGCCCTGTCGCGTACGCGGTCAATACAGCGCGTGAGCCAATCGTCCACGTCCGTAAGCAGCACCGCAATCAGCAGCAGGTTCTCCCAGAAGAAGATGTTCAACAGCAACCACGACAGGCAGTGAAAGGGGATCATGACAGCGAGCCAGAGTCTTCGAAAGCGCGGCAGGATGAGGCATAGGGGAGCAAGGGTCTCGAAACAGGTCACCACGGGAAAGCCGAGTTTGAGAGTGGAGACGAGCATCGGATGCTTGAGTGTCCACGCCCCGAGCGACCAGCCGTCGGCATCCAAGCCTGACAGTGAGCCGAGCCAGTAGGCTAAACTGTTGTCAAAGAAAACAGCCGGAGCCGAGTTTGCCAGCCGAAACGCTCCGATAGCGGAATAGGGAAGCAGCAAAAGCACCGTCATCGTCAGCAATGCCGCCGCGTAGATTTGTGGAGGCGAGGCTGACCGATTTCGTCTTGCTAAGGCGAAACCATCCGCCGCGGGGAAAATCGCCAGAACGTAAACAGAGAAGAGTATTGCCAGCTCCTGATGATTGACGAAAGTAAAACTCCGTACTAGCCCTTGGTGCAGCGTCAACAGAATTGCGCTGAGGATTGCTATAGGCCTGTAGGGCCGCGCACCGATCATCGCGAGCACCAATGACACGATGAGAACAGCCTTGAATACCGATAGGATTCGCGCATCGAAGAGCCAATGCCACACAATGTCCGGCACGAGCCGCAGGATGCCAACCGGCTTGAAGATCGAAATCGGCAATTCTGCGAGAAGAGAAACCGGATCAGGCACGATCTTCACAAGCCAGATCAGAAATACATAAACCCTCACAAAACCTAACGTCAGAGGACGGACATGCTCGTGGATCACTGAGCGGCCTCCCGGATGTTGA
>JANNUB010000109.1:0-2838 GCA_031394795.1 Ignavibacteriota bacterium
GGAGTCGAAGCGCGCTTTAGATGTTTCTGACCATTTTCGTGGCGTCAAGAATATGGTCTGTCATTACAAGGAAGCTTTGATCATTTTCGTGAGGTCACGAAAATGATCAAGTGCAGGATGCAACCATATTGCTAACGCCAGCAAAATGGTTTGAATGGAGGGAAGCACCATGCGCGGAAAAGAGATCGAGAAGAAACATCATCGTACCTTTGAAGGGTTGCGGGAAACCGATGAATCTGGACAGGAGTTCTGGACTGCCCGCAAGCTGGCCAAGGTGCTGGAATATTCCGAGTACCGGCATTTCCTGCCGGTTATTGAAAAAGCCCGAGAAGCCTGCCGTAACAGCGGTTACGCTATTCAGGGCCATTTCGAGGAGTTCCTCGGAATGGTCGATATCGGTTCAGGTGCCAAGCGTGAGGTGGCGGATGTCAGGCTTTCTCGCTATGCCTGCTACTTAATCGTGCAGAATGCCGACCCGACCAAACCGGTCATCGCCAACGGCCAGACCTATTTTGCCTTGCAGACCCGCAGGCAGGAACTGGCCGATGACGAACAGTTTCAACGACTGAAAGAGGATGAAAAACGGCTGTTTCTGCGAAACGAGCTGAAAGAGCATAACAAGCAGCTGGTTGAAGCCGCTCAAACGGCAGGGGTCGAGACCACTCTCGATTTTGCCGTTTTCCAGAATCATGGGTACAAGGGACTTTATGGAGGACTGGATGCCCAGGGGATTCACAAGCGAAAAGGGCTGAAAAAGAGCCACAAGATTCTCGATCACATGGGGAGCACCGAGTTGGCTGCCAATCTCTTCCGAGCTACCCAGGCAGAAGAGAAACTGCGTCGGGATAAAGTCAAAGGGAAGGAGAACGCCAATCAGACCCATTACGAGGTCGGGGCAAAGGTTCGCCAGACTATCAAGGAGCTTGGCGGGACCATGCCGGAAGATCTTCCCGTTCCGGACAAGAGTGCCAAGCAGTTGGAAAGGGAACAGAAGAAGCTGGAGGGCGGGGAATGAGAACTTGCAAGGTTGCGCTTCGGGAGTTGGTTAGTATTCAAAGTGGCCACTCACCTTCGATGTTTCAGCTAACGGCAATCGGAGACTATCCATATGTGAAGGTCGAAGATATGAATAATTGCCAGAAATACCAGTCTGAAAGTCGAGAATATACTAACGATCTCTCCCGTTCTGTACCAAGAGGCGCGGTAATTTTCCCCAAAAGGGGAGCTGCCATCATGAATAACAAAGTCAGAATCGCTGCCCGCGCTCTCTGTATGGATACAAATATGATGGCAATAATTCCAAATGAAAAGGTGCTGTCCGAATATTTATATTACGCGTTCACTCACGAACAACTATTCAAGATTGCAGATACTTCAACAATTCCACAAATCAACAACAAGCATATTAATCCTTACAAAATATCGGTGCCACCTATTGAAGAACAAGAGAGAATTGTAACGATTATCTCTATATGGGATCTCGCCATCGAAAAGGCCGAGCGGTTGATTGCGGCTAAGGAGAAGGAGTTCTCCAGATTCATTCGGACAATGATTGACAACAATTGCAGTAACTGGAAGCATCTTCGAGCTGACAAGATTTTCAAAAGCGTTTCGGAAAAAGGCAATGGCGGATCTGAACTGCTCTCAGTGACTCAGGATCGGGGAGTCATCCCGCGCACCATGCTTGAAGGGCGCGTAATGTCGCCGGAAGGGGGCACTGAGTCCTACAAACTGATCAAGAAGTGTGACTTTGCCATCAGCCTCCGTTCCTTTCAGGGAGGCATTGAATATTCCCAGTATCAGGGACTTATCAGCCCGGCGTATACGGTGCTTCGCCCAAAGGTAGAACTTCACGATGAGTTCTACCGGCATTTTTTCAAGTCCTATGTTTTCATCGAAAAATACCTCAGCATTGCCGTAATCGGCATTCGGGACGGCAAGCAAATCAGCATCCCGGATTTTATGACGATTAAAATCCCTCTTCCACCCATCGACCAGCAAAAACAAATCGCCGCCATCCTCGACTCCGCCCGCCAGGAAATCGAACTGCTGAAAAAGCAGGCCGACGCCTTTCGCCGGCAGAAGCGCGGGTTGATGCAGAAGCTGTTGACCGGGGAGTGGCGGGTAAAGGTAGTAGAAGGGATCCCACAATGAGCGATAGACCCTTCAGAATCTTGTCAATCGACGGCGGCGGGATACGCGGCGTTTTTCCTGCCCACCTTCTTTATTGTATGAAGCACCGACTCGGCATAAATATCGAAGAGCACTTCGACATGATAGCGGGCACCAGCACCGGTTCTATAGTCGCCGCAGCCGTGGCATGCAAAATTGATCCGGGCAAAGTAGTTTCAATGTATCGTGAGCACGGGCCAAAGATCTTTTCAAGAAAGGAGTCCTGGTTCCCAGCCAAATATCAGCCTGCCCTTGAAAACCTGTACGAGAATGAAGCACTGAAAACGGCACTTGTAGAAACTTTTGGAGAAGTAAGTCTTGGCGAGATTTCAATCCCATTGCTAATACCAGCAACAGATATCGGAAACGGTGGAGTTCATGTCTTCAAATCGGCCTATCAGAAAGACTATAGCAGAGATGGCAACGTGCTACTACATCAGGCGGTTTTAGCCTCTTGTTCAGCTCCGACATACTTCAACCCAACTAAAGTCAACGAATACCTGCTGGCCGATGGTGGTTTATGGGCCAACAACCCTTCGCTCGCGGCAGTTATTGATGCTCAGCGTCGGCTCAATATCGAATTGCCTGACATCCGAATCCTGTCGTTGGGAACCGGTCACGCAAAGACCTGTTATGGAGTCAACTCCGATCGGCAATGGGGGCTTC
>JANNUB010000128.1:0-7891 GCA_031394795.1 Ignavibacteriota bacterium
GGATTCGCGTCGACCGTTATTACAGCGGCGACCTCGACAATCCTGAAACGCATATGATGCCCGTCGCGTGTCAGCACTGCGAGAACGCGCCGTGCGAGCCAGTCTGTCCCGTTGCAGCAACGTCGCACGACCACGAGGGCTTGAACGTGATGACGTACAATCGCTGCGTCGGCACGCGCTACTGCTCGAACAACTGTCCGTACAAAGTGCGACGCTACAACTTCCTCCAATATTCCGACACGGAAACGCCGACGTATCAGCTAATGCGTAACCCTGACGTAACGGTTCGCAACCGCGGTATCATGGAGAAGTGCACCTATTGCGTTCAGCGCATCAGCGCGGCGCGCATCGAAGCGAAAAAAGAAAATCGTTTGATTCGCGACGGCGAAGTGATGACGGCGTGTCAAGCCGCGTGCCCCGCGCAAGCGATTACATTCGGCGACATCAACGACAAGAACAGCAAAATCTCGAAGATGAAAGCCGAGCCGCGCGAGTACGGCTTGCTCGCGGAGCTGAACACGAAGCCCCGCACGTCGTATCTCGCGAAACTCACGAATCCTAATTCTGACCTCGTCGAGAAAAAGGAAATGGTAACCGAACATAACGGATAGAGAAATGTCTCGCGCAAAGGCGTGAGGATTTTTTTTTGATTTAGAATAATGGCGCAAGACAAACATACGGAAGAAATCCTCCACCCCGAGCCGCTCGTCGCGCACGGTGAGAGTTACACAACCATCACCGACAAGATCGGCGACGCTGTTCTGCGAGTGAAAACGCCGAAGAGCATGTGGGTGACGCTCGCAATTACGTCAGTGTTTCTTCTCGTCTTCGGTGCGTCGGTCGGCTGGCTGCTCTACAAAGGTCCCGGCGTTTGGGGCGTGAACAATCCTGTGGGCTGGGCGTTCGACATTACGAACTTTGTTTGGTGGGTCGGTATCGGACACGCGGGGACGCTCATCTCGGCGATCCTTTTGCTCTTGCATCAGCACTGGCGCAACTCGATCAACCGCTTTGCGGAAGCGATGACATTGTTTGCCGTCATGTGCGCAGGCATGTTCCCCGCACTGCACACCGGTCGCCAGTGGCTCGACTACTGGCTCTTCCCATATCCGAACACGATGAGCATGTGGGTGAACTTTCGCAGTCCTCTTATCTGGGATGTGTTCGCCGTTTCGACGTACTTTCTGGTATCGTTCATGTTCTGGTACGTTGGACTCATACCTGATCTTGCATCTATGCGCGACAAGGCGACGAAGCAATGGCAAAAAGTCGCGTACGGAATTCTCGCGATGGGCTGGCGCGGTTCTGCACATCACTGGCATCGGTATGAAACGGCGTACCTGCTGCTCGCGGGGCTTGCAACACCGCTGGTGATTTCCGTTCACTCGGTCGTGTCGTTCGACTTCGCCGTCGGCATGGTGCCGGGTTGGCACGCGACGATTTTTCCGCCGTACTTCGTCGCGGGCGCAATCTACTCCGGCTTCGCGATGGTGCTCACGCTGATGATTCCCGCGCGCAAATGGTATCACATGGAAGCGTACATCACCGACCGCCATCTCGATTACATGGCGAAGATTATGCTCGCAACGGGACTCATCGTGTTTTATGGCTACCTGATGGAATTATTTTTCGCGTACTACAGCGGAAGCCTCTATGAACAATTCATGATCAAGAACCGCATCACCGGTCCGTACTGGTGGTCGTACGCGATGCTGATTTTCTGCAACGGTTTGACGCCGCAGTTGTTGTGGATTCGAAAGATTCGCACGAACATTACGGCGCTCTTTATCATTTCGCTCATCGTTAACGTCGGCATGTGGCTTGAGCGATTCGTCATCGTCGTGACGAGCTTGCATCGCGATTTTCTTCCATCGTCGTGGGATATGTTTCATCCAACGGTGTGGGATTGGGGATTGTATCTCGGCACGATGGGAATGTTCGTGTGGCTGATTTATATGTTTGTGAGAGTGATGCCGATGATTTCGATTGCGGAAGTGAAGCACTTGCTGCCCTGGCGCGGAAGAATTATTGACACGAGTGCTGATGCGAATTAGTTCATCGCGTGTTGTTGAAATGGAGGGGGAGAAGGGGCGAGTGGGCGAAAGGGCGAAAATTCTCCCACTCACCCCTTCTCCCGCTCTCCCATTCCGGTTGTAAGGAGCGAAGAACGAAGTTCATGAGAAGTACATTTTTGAGTAGAGACAAATGGAATTTTTCATAAAACGTCCCGACATCTACGGCATCATGGCGGAGTTCGATGCACCGGAAAAAGTTCTTGCTGCGGCGGAGCGCGCCAAGCAGGAAGGTTACCATGACATGGACGCGTACACGCCGTTTCCGATGGAAGAGCTTACCGATGCGCTCGGCATCAAGCATACAAAGCTCTCGCTCTTCGTGTTGTGTTGCGGCATCACCGGTGCGCTCGTGGGATTTTTCTTTCAGTATTGGGTGGCAGTGGTTGACTATCCGCTCAACATCGGCGGCCGTCCGCTGAACAGTTGGCCTTCGTGGATTCCGGTCACCTTTGAATTGACGATTCTGTTTTCATCGCTCGGAGCCGTTGTTGGTATGATTTTCAAGAACGGTCTGCCGCGTCCGGTGCATCCGGTGTTCAATGTTGATGCATTCGAGCGCGCATCGAAAGACAGGTTCTTTCTCTGCATCGAGGCAACGGACAAGAAATTTGAAAAAGAAAAGACATGGTTTTTTTTGAAAAGTCTGAATCCAACATCACTCAACGTCGTTGACCAAGTGCATACTCGTGACCCGCATCTTCATCATGAGTCGGACAAGGATGAAAGGTCGCGGTAACATGGCAAGAAGCCAAATTGGACACGAAGACACTATGACACAAAGTTACACGAAGGTTATCTTTCAGAAAAAAAATCTTTGTGCATCTTCGTGGCTTAGTGTCTTCGTGTCCGCCTTTTGTTTCGTCTCGCTCGGATGCAACGACATGTACGACAAAGCGCGATGGAAGCCATTAGAGAAAAACAATTTCTTCGCCGACGGCGCGATGGCGCGTCCGCTGCCGGAAGGAACCGTTGCACGCGGCGCGGCAGCGGGCAACGATTTGATGAGCACAGGAAAAATCAACGGACAGTTTGCGGACGCGTTTCCGTTTGTCGTCACGGAAGAACTTGTGAAGCGCGGACAAAATCAATTTACAACCTTCTGCACGCCGTGTCATGGACGCCTGGGCGACGGTAACGGCATGATTGTTCAGCGCGGCTTCCCGCGTCCGAATTCGTTTCACACGGACAGCCTGCGTGCGCGTCCCGTAGGATATTTTTTTGACGTGATGACAAACGGGTTCGGCAAAATGTACAACTACGCGGCGAGCGTTACGCCGAAAGACCGCTGGGCGATTGCGGCATACATTCGCGCGTTGCAGTTGAGCCAACGTATAGACTACAGCTCGTTGTCTGACGAAGAAAAGAAAAAGGTCTCCGACGCGACCGTTCACCCGCGCCTGAACAGCTCCGAAGGTCGAAGACTCCCGACGGGTCGGGTCATCGACGACTCGGCGAGAGTCCCTTCGGGACAGAAAGAACATTGAGTTTCATGAACCATAACGAACATCTCGCTTCTCAATTCAACACGCTTCAACAACGCTCGATGATTGCCGGCGTTGCGGGAATTATTCTGCTGGCAATCGGAGCGATGATGTCGCAGACCGACTTCTTCCAGTCGTACCTCTACGGCTATCTCCTCTGGATGTGGCTCACGCTCGGCTGTCTCGGCGTTTTGATTTTGCATCATCTCGTTTCCGGCTCGTGGGGACACGTCGTGCAGCGCTATGTCGAAGCGGGCGTGAAAAATCTTCCGTTGATGCTCATCTTGTTCATTCCGATTCTGTTGGGAATGAACACGTTGTACCCATGGCTTCATCCGCACGAAACCATCGAGCACGCGTATCTCCACGTCGTCGAGAAGAAACTTGGCTACCTGAACGTTCCCTTCTTCATTGCGCGACAAGCGGTTCTCTTTCTCCTTTGGATTAGCATTGGTTTTTGGCTCATAAGAAAATCACAGGAGCAAGACAAAACCGGCGAAGTCCTTCTTACTCGCAAAATAAAAATTTTCAGCGGTCCGGCGATGGTGCTCTTCGTGTTGACGGCGACGTTCGCGTCCGTTGATTGGATGATGTCGCTCGAGCCGGAATGGTATTCGACGATGTACGGCATCGGCAGAATCATCGGCGCGGTGCTGGCGACGCTCGCGTTTTGTATCCTGCTCGTCCGTGCGTTCGGCGACAAGCCGCCGCTGAAAGATATTCTCACGACGCGCCACATTCACCATCTCGGCAACCTGATGTTTGCGTTCACCATCTTGTGGGCGTACATCGCGTTCTCCGAGTTTCTCATTATTTGGTCGGGCAATCTTCCGGAAGACAACATGTGGCACTTGCGCAGGATGGGAACGGAGTGGAACGCGTTCGCGGTGATTCTGATTCTCGGGCATTTCTTCATCCCGTTTTTATTTCTGTTGTCGAGACAGATGAAGCGGCACATCGAGCCGCTCGCGCGACTCGCCGTCGGCATTTTGGTCATGCGATTGATTGACATGTACTGGCTGATTTTTCCGGCGTTCAACAATCATCAATTCAAGTTTCATTGGCTGACCCTTGTTGCGCCAATTGCGATTGGCGGCATTTGGCTCTGGATGTTTTTCTATCAGCTGAAAAAACAGCCATTGCTTCCGTTGAACGACCCGCGTTTTCATAACGGCATGGCGGCCTACGGTCTCGTAGAGGAGCAGCATTGATGTTTGCGTTTGTCATTCTGAACGGAGCGAAGCGGAGTGAAGAATCCAGTCCCCGATATTTTGCACAGATGTTCTTGGTCTGGATTCCTCGTCTTGCCAAAAAATGACGGGACTCAGAATCACAACTTCATAGACTCGATTGAAAAGCCTAAACCCATAAAACGAAGTGGCACACACACACGAACACAAGAACCTAAGCAACGACCCCATCGTTCGCGGTCACGAGACCAGCGATGCCGACGCGAAGAGCGTCACCATCAGCGGCGTCGGACTTTCGGTCGGGTTGGTGGCGGTTGGGATTTTGTTGTGCTGGGCGTTGTACGCGATGCTCAAGTCGTACTCGCCGACGCCGGGGGAAGCGCCGAAAACGTTTGCGATGATAGACTCGACAAGTTTGCCGCCGTTGCCGCGGCTTCAAGCGGACCCGCATGTGAGTCTCGTTCCGTTCGTTGAAGGGGAAGAAGAAAAACTTTCGCGTTATGGCTGGGTCAATAAGGACTCGGGCATCGTGCATATTCCGATTGAGCGGGCGATGGAGTTGATGGTTGACCATGAAGGGGCTGCTCACCGCAAGCAGTGAAACCGATGAATCGGTTTCCGTGATTGTTCTTGGTGTTTTTCCCACGACTGAAAGTCGTGGGCTTTGGCAAAATTACCGTTCAGCCCACAACTTCAGTTGTGGGACCAAGCGAAAGAAAATAACCAGAAACCACTTCAGTGGTTTCCGCGAGGGTGAAATGAAATCCATATTGACGATTGTGTTGACAATATCCGCGTCCCTAGCGTCATCGCAAATGATGGACCCGACGAAAGCGGCGGCGAGGGCATTTACTGAAGTCGGCATTGACCAGAAGTTGAACGACCAACTTCCGCTCGATTTAAACTTTCGCGATGAGAAGGGTGAGGTGGTGGAGCTGAGGAATTTTTTTCACACGAAGCCCGTCGTCATCTCGCTCGTCTATTATAAATGCCCGATGCTATGCACGCAAGTGCTGAATGGCATGGTCGAGACATTTCGCACGATGAAGATGACCGCGGGGAATGAATTTGAAATCGTTACGGTAAGCATTGACCATAACGAAACGCCGGAGATGGCGGCGGAGAAAAAGGAGACGTACGTGACGGAGTACGGGCGTAACGGCGTATCGGAGGGTTGGCATTACCTTGTCGGTGATTCGGTTTCAATAAAAAAGCTTGCGGACGCGGTCGGCTTCAAGTTTGTGTACGACACACCGACGAAGCAATTTGCGCACGCGAGCGGCATCATGGTCGCGACACCGAAGGGAAAAATTGCGCGCTACTTGTACGGCATCGAATACGGCGCGAAGGATTTGAATTTCTCACTGATGGAGGCGGCGCAGGAAAAAATAGGCTCGGTCGTTGACAAGATTCTTTTGCTCTGCTATCACTACGACCCGACGACGGGAAAGTACGGAATGGTAGTGACGAACCTTTTGCGCGCAGGCGGCGCTTTGACCGTGGTTTTCATTGCCTTGTATGTGTTTTTCAACGTGCGGCGTGAGAAGAAAAAGCAGCGTGAGCGAATTGCCGCTGTGAGTTTGAACTAAATGTGACACCTGACTTCTGATTTCTGACCTCTGAATATGTGGAGTTTTCCTTTACTACCTGAAAGTGCATCAACCGTCGCCGATAAAGTCGACGCGTTGTTTTTCTTTCTTGTCGCGGTGAGCATCTTCTTCAGCCTCGTCATCGTTGTTGGGCTTGCGTATTCCGCGGTTCGCTACCGGCGGGGAAGTGAAGCGACGCGTAAAGGCGCGCTGAACGAGCATCTGCCGCTCGAGCTTGCATGGTCGCTCATTCCGCTTGTGATTGCGATGTTCATTTTTGGCTGGTCGGCAAAAGTATTCTTCGACATGCGCGTTGCGCCGAAGAATGCTATGGAAATATATGTCGTCGGCAAACAGTGGATGTGGAAGATTCAGCATCCTGAAGGAAACCGTGAAATCAACGAGCTGCACATTCCTGTCGGTCGTCCCGTGAAGCTGATCATGACGTCGCAGGATGTGATTCACAGCTTCTACATCCCCGCGTTCCGTCTGAAGCAGGATGTTCTCCCGGGCAGGTACAGCGAGCAATGGTTCGAAGCAACGAAGCCGGGCGAGTATCATCTCTTCTGTGCCGAGTACTGCGGGACATCGCACAGCGGCATGATCGGGAGAGTTGTTGCGATGGAACCGGCTGCATATGAGAAATGGCTTGCGAGCGCGAGCAGTGTCGGAATCGCCATGGCATCCAGCGGATCGGAGTTGTTCCAGCGCGTAGGATGCTTGACCTGTCATCGGAAAGATACGGGTCCGCGCGGTCCCGACCTGGCTGGATTGTGGGGAAAGAAAGTGAAGCTGGCCAATGGCGATATTGTGAACGCTGACCAGGAATATGTCCGGGAGTCTATTCTTAATCCGGCCTCGAAAACTGTTGCCGGCTACGCACAGATTATGCCGACGTACAAAAACCAGCTGACGTCTGAACAAGTGAACCAGCTTATCGAGTATGTTCGCTCGCTTGGCTCCGCGCAAGAAGTAAAGAGGTAACTATGAGGCCCAATCACAGCGTCGTCGACAAGGAAAACGACTACATTCACCATGGCTACGGTGTCAGGTCGTGGCTCTTGACCCTTGACCACAAGCGGATCGCGATCCTCTATCTTTTTTCCATCACCATCTTCTTTTTCGTCGGCGGATTCTTTGCGCTGGTGCTTCGGCTCGAGTTGATGACCCCGACCGGGGACATTATCTCGGCCGAAACGTACAACAAGATGTTCACGATGCACGGCGTCGTGATGATTTTCTTTTTCCTCATTCCGTCCATTCCCGCGGTACTCGGCAACTTCCTCGTGCCGCTGATGATAGGCGCGAAAGATTTGGCGTTTCCGCGTCTCAATCTTTTGAGTTGGTACGTTTACAATATCGGCGGCGTGTTCGCGCTGTACGCTCTCGTGAACGGCGGCGTGGACACGGGCTGGACGTTCTACACGCCGTACTCTTCGACCTACTCGCTTTCGAACGTCGTGCCCGTCGTGATTGGCGCGTTCATTCTCGGGTTCTCATAAATTCTGACCGCGGTGAATTTCCTCGCAACGATTCACAAGATGCGTGCGCCGGGG
>JANNUB010000149.1:0-2572 GCA_031394795.1 Ignavibacteriota bacterium
AGTTCGGCGCGCCTTCATACATGAATGTCGTTGCGCCGTTGATGAGCGGACCGTACACGACATAGCTATGCCCCGTTACCCATCCGATGTCCGCCGTGCACCAATAGATGTCGTCGTCTTTCAAATCGAAAACCATTTTGCATGACGATGCAACATGCGTCATGAAGCCGCCGGTCGTGTGCAGGATACCTTTTGGCTTTCCTGTTGAGCCGGAGGTGTAGAGATAGAAGAGCGAGTGCTCCGAGTCCAGCTCTTCCGCTGGGCATTCTTTTGCCGCGAGGCTCATCAGCTCGTGCCACCAGTGGTCGCGGCCCTCGACCATTTGCACGTCATCTTTCGTTCGCTGAAAGACGATGACGTTGTCCACCGTCGGCGTTTCGTTGAGCGCGGCGTCAACGGCATTCTTCAAATTGATTTTCTGCCCGCGGCGGAACGCTCCGTCGCAACAGATTACGAGCTTTGCCTTTGAGTCGTTGATGCGTTCCTTGAGCGCCTCCGCTGAGAAGCCACCGAAGATAACATTATGCGGCGCGCCGATGCGCGCGCACGCGAGCATGGCGATGGCGGCTTCGGGAACCATGCCCATGTAGATTGCGACCGTGTCGCCTTTGGTGACCCCACGCTTTTTCATCGCGTTTGCGAGTTTGCAGACTTCGATGTGAAGCTGCGCGTAAGTGATCGTTCGCTGATCGCCCGGCTCGCCTTCCCAAATGATGGCGGCTTTGTTTCGCCGCCATGTCGTCGAGTGAACGTCAAGCGCGTTATGGCAGATGTTCGTCTTCCCGCCGACGAACCACTTCGAGTGTGGCTCTTTCCACTCCAACACCTTGCGCCACTTCTTGAACCAGTGATATTGCGATGCGACGCCCGCCCAGTATTTGTCGGGATTCTTCGCGGCTTGAGCGTAGAGCTTCTCGTACTCTTTGAAAGATTTGATGTGCGCGCCGCGCGAAAAATCCTTCGATGGCTTGAAGACGCGCTTTTCAACGAGAACAGAAGTCGTGAATGAACTTGCCTGCTTTGGCGATGTTGTACGCATGGCTCTTTTGAAATGGTGATTGTTGAAATCGGTGATGGTAGTGCACTGTGATGCAAACATACCCAAAAACCGTTAGCGTGTCAATTGCATCTCACACCATTGTTGGATAAATTTCAACTCTCGAAAAATCAGACTTTACCTCCCCTCGTTTCATGAAAAGAATCGGAGTATTCACCAGCGGCGGCGACGCGCCGGGTATGAATGCGTGTGTGCGCGCCGTTGTCCGCGCCGGCATCTACAATGGACTTGAAGTCATCGGCATCCAGTATGGATACGAAGGAATGATCGAAGGCAAGTTCGTTGACCTGCAGGCGCGCTCCGTTTCAAACATCATTCAACGCGGCGGGACGATCCTTCGCACCGCGCGGTCGGAACATTTCCGCACCGTTGAGGGCAGGGAACTTGCTGCGAAGAATTTGAAGAACGCAGACATCGAAGGGCTGATTGCGCTCGGCGGGGACGGGACGTTTCAGGGAGCGTCAAGACTTTTCGATGAACACCCCATTCCCGTCGTCGGCGTCCCGTGTACGATTGACAATGATCTCTTCGGCACCGACTACACGATTGGCTACGATACCGCGGTCAACACCGCAATGGAGGCGATTGACAAAATCCGCGATACTGCCGCGTCGCATGACCGACTCTTTTACGTTGAAGTGATGGGGCGTGATGCGGGGTTCATTGCACTCGACGTCGGGATTTCTTCTGGCTCTGAACACATTGCCGTTCCGGAGGCGCACACGAACATTCAAGATTTGAAAGAAGCCCTTGTCGCGTCGAAGGCACATAAGTCCAGCGCCATCATTATTGTGGCAGAAGGCGAAGAGTCCGGCGGTGCGATGCGGCTTGCAGAAAAAATCAAAGACGCGGCTGGGTACGATTACCGCATTTGCGTGCTCGGCCACATCCAGCGCGGGGGAACACCGAGTGCGCGCGATCGGCTTCTGGCAAGCAGATTAGGCGTTGCGTCAGTGGATGCATTGCTCGAAGGGCAAAGCTGCTTGATGGTAGGCGAAATTCATGGAAGGATAGCACACACCCCGCTGTACGAAACCTGGACCAAGAGAAAGACAATTGACAAGGATCTGTGGCGCTTGGCGAGCATTCTTTCTACGTAGCTACCATGTAGGGTAATTCTATTCTCTTTGTGACGAAGAGCCTTTGCTCGGAACAGCCAATCTTGTTATATTCATATCCAATACTTTTTCAGGACTTACCCATTTGCCCAGGCGATCAGATATTAATTCCATCTTGATAATTGGCGCAGGACCGATTGTTATCGGTCAGGCGTGTGAGTTCGACTACTCTGGAACGCAAGCATGCAAGGTACTTCGCGAAGAGGGTTTTCGCACGATCCTTGTCAACAGTAATCCGGCGACGATCATGACGGATCCGGAAATGGCGGATCGAACCTACATTGAGCCGATTACCCCGTATTTTGTCGAGAAAATAATTGAGCGCGAAAGGCCCGATGCTCTTCTGCCGACAATGGGTGGACAGACTGCTCTGAACACAGCAGTGGCACTTGCAAAA
>JANNUB010000199.1:0-15495 GCA_031394795.1 Ignavibacteriota bacterium
TCGAGCCAGAATTTTGCGATATTGTCTTCACGCTCAACGTGAATATGCATTGGCTCATCACGGTCTGAAGCATAGAAGAAAATCCTATATGGTCCGACTCGCAGAACGGTTGGCACGACTCAATCTCCCAAACACGTCCCCACCGCCCGCGCGGCAAACACAAGCTGGGAATCAGGAGGAACGAGGCGTTGTTTACCGACTGCATCTTTCAACGGAACGGTGACGACGTTGTTCTGCTGCAGACTTGCCATCACGCCAAACTCGCCGCGTGAAGCGGCTTCGAGCGCGACGGTGCCGAATCGCGTTGCAAGAATTCTGTCGAACGCGGTCGGGCTGCCGCCGCGTTGCACGTGACCGAGAACGGTGACGCGAGTTTCAAGTCCCGTCTCATCTTCAATACGCTTGGTAACGAATTCGCCGACCCCGCCCAAACGCATCGGGTCCGTTCGTTTCTTGTCCACTTCTCGCACGCTCACGTCGCCGCCGAACGGCTTCGCTCCCTCGGCAATGCTGATGATGCTGAACTTTGCCCCTTTACTTCGTTTCAGTACCGCCTCAAAAACTTTGTCCCAATGAAATGGAATTTCGGGAATCAAAATCATGTCCGCGCCGCCGGCAACGCCTGCGCCAAGCGCAATCCATCCCGCGTAGCGCCCCATCGTCTCGACGACGATGACGCGGTGATGAGCGGACGCAGTTGTTTGCAAACGGTCAATCGCTTCGGTCGCGACTGCGCGCGCGGAATCGTGACCGAAGGTAATGTCGGTCGCGTCCAAGTCGTTGTCAATCGTCTTCGGGACGCCGATGATGTTGAGTCCCATTTGCGAAAGCTTGTGCGCGATGATTTGCGTTCCGTCGCCGCCGACGGTGATGAGCGCGTCGAGCTTCAAGTTGCGGTAGTGTTCAATCACTTCCTGCGACGAGTCAACTATGCGCATGTTTTTTCCCGCCCCCATCGGAAAGTGGAACGGGTCTCCTTTGTTGGATGTTCCGAGAATCGTGCCGCCCATGTTGATGATGCCCGTGACGTCGCGCGGCGTTAGCTCGCGATGCCGCCCTTCCACCATTCCTTCATAGCCGTCAAGTATGCCGATGACGGTTGCGTTGAAATGTGCCATAGCGGGTTTGGCGACGCTTCGAATGACTGCGTTGAGTCCGGGACAATCGCCGCCGCCGGTAAGTATGCCGATACGTTTGAGTTTCATGGTAACTTTTTCCTGATCGAACATGGGAATTGAATAAGAAAAGAACAGTTGCATCGGAAGTGTAACCTCATCAATATACTCACTCGTCTGCAATTAGTAAACGGCATTGCTTGTCTCTGAAATCTTTCGTTTCTTGTAACGGTTCCGCTGTCACTTCCCAATGTCCATCACACAAGAATACAAAAACTCACTCAAGATGGCTGAGGTAGAAGAAATTCTCGACCTCGTCATCTACCGACCAATTGCTTTTGTCTTTGTCAAGCTCATCTACCGTTTGCCGATTACGCCGAACCAAGTTACGTACGGCGCACTCGTTGCAGGGCTGATTTCGGCGTTCGAGTTCGCCCAAGGCACAGCGCGCGGGTTCGCGTTCGGCGCGATGTGGTACGCGATCGCGAACGTTCTCGATTGCGGCGACGGCATGCTGGCGCGCCTACAAAAAAGCGGAACGCCGCTCGGCAGAATCGTTGACGGCATCGTTGATTGGGTTTCGAGCGTAGCAATTTTTTTTGGGTTGGGTTGGGGGATGTCTGCGTATTTTCAGAACCCGCTCTACTGGCTGCTCGCAATCGCGGCGGGCATCGTCACCGGCTATCATGCGATGGTGTTCGACAAGCGGCAGCAGGAATATATCTCGACTGTTCGCGGCGAGAAAAATTTTATCGAGCGTGAGAGTGAAAAGGTTGAAGCGGAGTTGAACAAGAGTAGTAACCCTGTGCGGAGACTTTTTCTTTCATCGTACGCGTGGTACATGAAAGTACAGGAGGGCCGTGCCTCACGACAGGCAGGCAACGAGCAGAAGGAAGAAACCTCGGCGGCGTATCAACCAGAGTTGTACCGCGAACACAACAAGGACATCATGCGTTGGTGGACCTGGCTCGGTCCAACAACGAACCGCACGCTGATGATGATTGCCGCGTTGCTTGCTCATCCCGAATGGTTCTGCTGGCTCATTCTCCTTCCCGTGAATTTGTATTTGATGATGATGGTGGCGCGGCAGAAAAAAATTGATGAACGGCTTGAGGCGGCTGTTCGTCCCGCACGTTTTCGAGCGGAGAGTATCGCGGTATGATTTTCCTAAGACTCGAAGGACTCACCGAAGCCACACAACCGTAACCTCCAACAATATCCAAGACATTCAACTATCCCCTGAGAAACACATGACTCAAATCATTTTAGACCGCAACGAAAACCAATACGGTCCCGCTCCCACTTTGCAACGCAAACTCTCCTTTGCTTTTAGTTCACATTTACGCTAACTTCCTTTCGTGCGAACGATTGAGTTCTACAAAACCGAGGGAGGACAGAGCCCGGTGCAAGAATTCCTTGATTCTCTGACTGACCAACAGGCACAGAAGGTTTCTTGGGTTCTGCGTCTTCTCGAACGACTTGATATTGTTCCCATTCAATATTTCAAGAAGCTCACCGGGACTGATGGAATATGGGAAGTGAGGATACAATTGGGCGGCAATATCTTTCGTTTACTTGGCTTCCTTTCTGAAACGAAGGTGATACTAACAAATGGCTTCGCGAAGAAATCACAAAAAACACCTGTTCGAGAAATTGAAACTGCCGGTCAACGGAAACAAGAGTATCAACTGAGAAAGGCTAACTGATGAGTGATTTGGAAAGATACATTGCAAAACGAAAGAAGCGAAGCAGCCGATTTGCGAAAGACTTTGAATCGGGCTACAAGACTTTTGAATTCAGCGTCATGCTCAAACAGGCGCGAGAGAACGCCGGTGTGACGCAGGAAGCGATCGCAAAACAATTGCGCACAAAGAAGTCGGCAATTTCCCGCATCGAGAATAACGCATCCGATATCCGCCTTTCGACGCTTGAACGCTATGCTCAGGCATTAGGAAAAAAATTGCGCGTTGAACTCGTAGGATAAACTCAAAACCATCCACCGACAATTCCTCTTCACATTCTCTTCAGAAAGACAGACATGACTCAAATCATTTTAGACCGCAACGAAAACCAATACGGTCCCGCGCCTGCGTGCTACAAAGTTCTGCACGAGGCAAACCTCGAACAACTCAGCATGTACTCACGCGATTTCGCCAAAGGAAGAAAGAGCGAGCTTTCACAGCGCCTTGCAGACGACATCGGGATCCCGGAAGAGCGCGTTCTCTTGAGCTACGGCGCTGAGGATATGCTAAAACAAGTCGTGCACTGCTACCTGCACGCCGGCGAGCGGATGTTGTTGCCGCAGCAATCGTGGTGGTACTACAAAAAAATCGCGAAGGAAGTGTTAGGCGACCACGTCGAGTATCCGTTGTACGAGCGGGAGAGCCGGTTCGAGTTCGATGTTGATGAGATCATCAAACTCTACAACGTCCACAAGCCGCACTTGATTCTGATCGCCTCGCCGAACAACCCGACGGGAAGCACGATGCGGCGCGATGATTTGGCGCGGCTCGTCAACTACTGCTCCCGGTCGGTTATCGTCCTCGACCAGGCCTATTTCGGTTTCGAGGGATCGTCGCGCGACAATGCGAAGGAGCTGTTGGACGCGCACCCGCGGCTTGCCATCCTCCGCACGTTTTCAAAATACTACGCGCTTGCCGGTCTACGAATCGGCTACGCGTGCGTCGGCACGGAGCTGGCGCATCTCGTTGATTTCAGCGCGCGCTATCTCGGTTACAACATGCTCACCGAGCGCATCGCACTCGCGGCGCTTTCCGATACTGCATATTACGAGCGCATTTCCAAATACATGCGCGACGACAAAACCATGTTCGTGAAAGAGTTCAACCAACTCGACGGTTTCAAAGCGTTCGAGTCGGATGCGAACTTCATGCTTCTCCGCTACCCGGTGGAAATCAAACGAGAGCTTGCCGATGGGTTGAAACAACGCGGCGTCATCATCAAGTTCTTGGATGACCCCGGCGTCACCGACTGCATTCGCATCACGATCGGTACGCGTGACCAGAACATGTCGGTCATTCAAGCCTTCAAAGAAATCGCCGAGCAATCCCACGCGCACGCGGAGGTTGCGAAATAATGACGGTCGCAGACTCCTCGACGAGTCGAGTCTTCGACCGACGGGTCGGGTCATCAACGACTCGGCGAGCGGTGATTCTCGCCGCAGGCACTGCCTCGCGACTTCGCCCACTGACAAACAACCTCCCGAAATCGCTGATAAAGGTCGGCGGTAAAGCGCTTCTTCAGCGAAACCTCGAATCTCTTCAGCGTCATGGAGTAGAGCGATGCGTGATCGTCACCGGGTTCTTGCGTGAAATGATCGAGTCGTTCGTCCGCTCGCTCAGCTTGCAGATGGACACTGAGTTTGTTCATAATTCAATTTTCGCGAACACGAACAACAACTACTCTCTCTGGCTCGCGAAACCCGCGCTCGACAATTACAACATCGTGCTCCTCGACGCCGACATTCTGTTCGACGAAAGGATTCTCGCCCGGCTTCTCTCGTCGCCGCACGACGATGCATTGATTATGAGGGTAAGCGACCATCTCGGTCAAGAAGAAATCAAATGCGAGATTGATGAAACCTGCCGCGTCATGAAAATCGGAAAGCATCTCAACCCAAAAAAAGCGGCGGGCGAATCGCTCGGGATCGAAAAATTTTCCGCCGCGACGACGACCAAACTCTTTGAAGTTCTCTCTCGTCGTCACGTCATCAATGAATTCTACGAAGCATCATTTCAAGAAGTAATTGACGGTGGGGCAAAGCTGTACGCCGTCGAGACCGGCGGTATCCCGTGTATGGAAATTGACACGCCGGACGATCTCGCCGCTGCGGAAGAACTCGCCCGGCACCTGCTGTGAGTGATCATTACTCGTACGCGTCGTCGGTGAAATCCCGCATCTCCGATGAGTTCATCAACACCTATTTCGTCCGACCGCTCGCCGGAATCGTTGTCCGCCTACTGTTCTCAACATCCATCACGCCAAATCAGGTAACGATCGCGTCGGCAGTTGTTGGCGCTGTCGCCGCGTTCTTCTATTTGGATGGCGCCGCGTCAAAGAATTTTCTCGCAGGCATTTGCATTGTATTCAAGGATATACTCGATTCCGCAGACGGGCAATTGGCGAGGGCACGTCGGCGCTACAGCCGCGCCGGCCGTTTTCTGGACTCGATCGGAGATTTTTTTGTGAATCTGTTTGTGTTTGTCGCAATCGGGTTGGCGTTGTATCGCTCGTCGGGTGCGCTATCGCATCTTGCCCTTTCAGCGATGGCATTCTTGGGAACAACATTGCGCGTGTCCTATCACGTTTTCTACCAAACATCCTTCCTGCACCTGGAAGAGAAATACGATGCCAACCGCGTTACTGAAGAAATCCGGTCCGAGGATTTGATGGAAGACAGATTCACGGTACGGCTGCAACAGGTATTTCAGTTCCTCTACGGATGGCAGGATCGTCTGATGTCACGAATCGATGCATGGTGCAGGCAAGGTATCGAACAAACTCATTCAACTGATCAGCGGTGGCTGGCTGACAAACGAGGGCTGCGTATCTCAGGGCTACTTGGACTGGGAACAGAATTGTTTATTCTGATGCTGTTCTCGGTTTGGGACAAACTGGAACTTTATCTTATGTTCAATGTTCTTGTCTTGAATGCCATCTGGCTTGCGTCCATTATGTACCGGAAGCAGGTTCTCGCAGAAAGAATCAAACCTTCTTCTACTCATTCTCACTCAGAAGGCTCTCCATAGTACTCACATGTTGTTCCATGGAGATTCCGAGGTGCTGCCGCAAACCTTCGGTAGCATCAACGTCACCCACGGTGGAACTGCCGTTTGTTTCCAGCATCTTGCGCACTGTTTCGGTGTAAGTCTCGATCCGGATAGAGCGCTCCATAATCCCGTGATCGTGCTCGTTGATTGCAAGCGATTGCCGGACTGCTTTTAACAGGGCCATTTCCTGTTCACCCGGAATTCCCACCGCCCACAAGTGTTTCAGGAAGCTCCTGTACAGAGTAATGGCTTCCTTCCTCAGTGTCGAGCGCTGCTCGTTCATCACGCGCTCTTTCGCGTCTTCGTCCCTTTTCCACATTGCTCCGCGGTTTGCACGCTGCTCAAACACCCGGCGCGCTTCATCGCGGCGGTTCAGATCATTGAGAATATCCATCTCATAATCCTGCCCCTTCGTGTTGGAGGGATCGATGGCGTACACCGTTTCGATTTCCGTCCGCGCTTTATCATAGTGCCGCTGACGGTAGAATTCATCTACCTTCTTGAGCGATGCCTCGATTTTCGAGCGGCGAATCGCGCGCTTCTCTTCCTCCTCGCGTTCCTTCATAACGTGCGCGGCAATCTGTTTCTGGAGAACTTCCACTTTGCGCAAGTGTTCCTCACGCCAGTGCCGTGCACCCTCTTTTCTTTTCGTCTGTGCCTGGCGTGCTTCATAGATCTCCATTTCGATGCGCTTCGCTTCGGTATCCTCGGGATTGACGAGGTAAACTTTCGTCACTTCCTTCATCGCCTCTTCGTACCGCTCCTGGGCAAGAAACTCGCGGGCGGCATCAAAGTACATCCGCAGCTTCCTCATCTGCGCGAGTCGGCGCCCTTCGGCAATCGCCTGCTTCACCGCCTCTTCGTGATTCTTCGTTAGCTCTTCCTGCTCCTGCTTCGCCCGCTGCACTTCCACAACGCGCAGGCGCTCCGCTTCCTCATCTTTGCGGCGCTTCTCTTCTACAAACGTCTGCTCTTCTTCCGCGCGGCGGCGATCCTCATCAGCCCCTTTCCGGCGCGCTTCCTCTTCGATGCGGCGCTGCTCCAGATCGAGCAATTTGCGCTTCTCCTCTTCAACACGCCGGTTCTCGTTTTCCATCTGCAGGCCGTACTCGGCTTCGATGCGACGACGTCCTTCCTCTTCCGCCCGCTCTTTTGCATCATGCTCCTCGTGTCGCTTCTGTTCAGCAAGGGCGAGTCTCTGCTGCTCTTGCTCGAGCTTGGTCTTAAGTTCATCCTGAATGCGACGTTGTTCGGCGAGGAGCCTCTCCGCACCGTCACGTTCGAGGCGGGTTCGCTCAGCTTCAAGCGAGCGCTGTGCCTCTTCCTGGATGCGCGCGCGAATTTCGCTCTCCATTCGACGGCGCCGTCCTGCTTCCGCCTGTTGGCGCGCAACTTCCGCCTCAACGCGCTCCCCCTCCTTGCGATCCTGGAGCTCTTCGGAGGCTTTGAGTGCCGCTTCGCGCTCAATGCGTTTTCGTTCTGCCTCGAACAGGCGCTGCTGCTCCTCGGCAAGCCGACGCCGCTCTTCTTCCACCTGACGTCTGAACCCCTCTTCGATTCCGCGCCGCTCTTCTTCTTCGGCTTTCCGTCGTACTTCGAGCGTTTCAACCTCGCGCCGCCGTTCCTCTTCAAGCCCCCGATGCTGTTCCTCAAGCTTTGCACGGAGTTCTTCCTCGATGCGCTTGCGTTCCGCATCGAGCCGGGTCTGCGCCTCTTCCTGAATCCGCTGTCGTTCTACCTCAAGCTGCAGCCGGGCCTCCTCGGCAATCCGTTGACGGGAAAGCTCTTCCTCGCGGCGTAGCTCCATCTCCTGCATGCGACGTCGTTCTACGTCTTCCTGCTTGCGGAGAACTTCGGCCTTCGCCCTGGCCCTTCTTTCGTCGTCGTTGCGCTTCCGTTCCTCCTCCAACTTCCGGGTTGCTTCCTCGAGCTTTTGCCTGATTTCCTCTTCGGCGCGAAGATATTTCTCTTCCAGCTTTAGCCGACGATGCTCCGCTTCCTCACGTCTCCTGGTTTCAATCTCAATCGTGCGTCGGGCTTCCTCTTCTTCTTTTTTTCTGCGTTCCTCCTCTGCCTTGAGCGCCGCTTCGATGATCTCTTTCTGGCGCGTGAATTCCTCTTCAGCGCGCTTTCGCCCTTCCTCAGCTTGCTCGCGTGCTTCTTCCGCGAGCTTGCGCTGTTCCTCCTCCTCTTTTCTTCTTGCTTCCTCTGCAAGCCGAAGGAGTTCCTCTTCCTCGACGCGGCGCTTGGCTTCCGCAGCAACACGTCTCGCTTCCGCCCCTTCTGTTTTGAGGCGTGCCTCAAGCTCAGAACGATAGTGTGAAAGTTCTTCATCCGCGCGACGTTTCACTTCCTCGATACGGTGCGCCGCCTCCTCGGCAATGCGCTGGCGCTCTTGTATTTCTGCATTGAGCCTCGCTTCGAGTTCCGAGCGATACCGCGCAAGCTCAAGTTCGGCAAGCCGTTTCGCCTCTTCCGTTTTGTGGATTGCCTCTTCCGCGATTTTCTGCTTCTCTTCTTCCCCTGCCTTAATGAGCGCTCCAAGCTCCGCACGCTGACGCGCCAGTTCTTGATCGGCGAGCTGTTTTGTCTCTTCGACAACGCGCCGTATTTCCTCCGCCGCCTGCCGCTTTGTCTCTTCCGCGATCCGGAGCCGCTCTTCCTCTTCGGTCTTCAAGCGGACTTCAAGCTCCGCACGCTGCCTCATAATCTCGCCTTCCGCGCGGCGCTGCGCCTCTTCCGCTTTTCGGACAGCCTCTTCGGCAAGCTTCCGTTTTTCTTCTTCTCCTGCCCGAATCACCGCCTCAAGCTCGGCGCGCTGAAGCACAAGAGCTTCTTCAGCCTCCTCACGCGCCTTCTCCGCTTTGCGCCGCTGCTCCTCTTCATCCATCCGGCGCAGTTCTTCCTGGCGACGACGCTCTTCTATTTCTTCAGCCTTGAGACGAGACTCCTCCCCAATGCGGAGGCTTTCGGCTTTGATGGCACGCAGCTTCCCTTCAAGCTCCGCGCGCTGACGCGCACTCTCGACATCAGACTTCTTGCGCGCCTCTTCCAATTTCAGCGCAGCTTCGACCAGCGACCGTTGCCGTGCCAGCTCTGCCTCAATCATCTTCCTCGACTCTTCTGCGAGGATACGCTGCTCTTCCTCCGCCTTGCGTCGGGTCTCTTCGGCAAAACGCTTCTTCTCTTCTTCCTCCGCTTTACGCTGCGCTTCAAGCAGTTGAAGCTCTCTTTGATCAAGAGCAAATCCCTCTGAGTTTTCCTTCACAACCGGGCTTTGAGGCTCGGCGACAGCAACAGGCTCGAGGGCAATCTGTTTCGCTTTTTCGGCAAGCCTGTTTTGCTCCCCTTCATCTCTTTCACGCTGGTCATGTTCCGTCTGCCGGCGTTCCTCTTTTTCTTTTCGCTTAGCCAGAATCTCGCGTGCCGCGCGTAGTTGCTCCTCGCGGAGTCCCTGTGGGGATGCGGGAACCCGTTCCTCCACAAACTCAGGGCGATGCCCGTGTTGCTGATCAATCGCGTTCTTCACCCGTTCATGGTAGGCAAGAGCATACGGGTTATTCGGGTCGGTCTCCATTGCGCGCATTACGAGTCGTTCCGCTCCGTCATAGTCGGCGGCCTTGAAGAGCTTGTCAGCCATCTTCAGGAATTCGCCGCTTTTCCTTCGTCGTTCTTGTGCTTCTTCAAATTCTGCCATAGGGGGCCGAGATCAGTGCTCCAATTTCACATCACTTTACTGTCATAGTTATCGTCTCTTTTCCGCGATTATTTACATTTTTACAAAAAAGAAAATTAACTGACGTTACGCAAAACCAAAGGGTACTTCTGTTTTTCATACCGACCTCATCCCCCGGCCCTTTCTCCTAAGAGGAGAAGGGGAGGATTTAGGGTGAGGGCTTTATTGATCAATAGCAGTTTTCGTTTTGCGTAACATCAGTCAGCTATTAACTGATGTTACGCAGAACCAAAAAACAATAGCCACGAAGGCACGAAGACACAAAGAAACCAGTAGATGTTTGGCGAAAACCATTCATATCGCCCTTTTCAAAAAAAAACTTCGTGCCTTAGTGTCTTCGTGGCAAATCTTTTTTGTGGTTTGCGTAACATCAATTATTAAGTTGGTCAAAGGGGATGTTCAGAATGCGATACTCTCGCCAATCTTTGTAATCAAAATGCCACCATTCGTCGGGATTCACCGCAAACCCCTCGGATTCCATTGCTTCGCGAAGGATGCGACGTGCCCGACGTTGCTCATCTGTCCCGCAAGGGCAATCGGCAGCTGCAGTCTTCGTGAAATCGTCGTAGGCTGTTGGCATGACGATCTCTTTTCCCGTTTTCACATCGTAGAGGGAAAGATCGACTGCGCAGCCGCGATTGTGTTTAGAGCCTTTCTTGGGATTGGCAACGTACTTGCGCCGTGAACGAGGAGTTTCGTCCCAGAATTTTTTTGTCACGGACCACGGACGATACCCATCGAACACAAGCAACCTATAGCCCCGGGTTGCCAGCTTTGCATTCACACGCACTAATGCCTCAGCAGCCGGGCGCTGTAAAAAGGCGCGCGCCTGTGCGTACATTTTTCTCTTCATGAAGTTGTTTGCCGTCGCGTAACGGATGTCAAGTTTGATTGTTGAATCCGCAGCAATAAGCTCTACCAGCTCGTGAGATCGAAACGGGCGAGACTGCTCAACAGGCTGGGAGTACGCGAAACAATGAAGGGCGAAGAAGATTGTGAGAACGATTCTCGTTTTCACTTCATGCGTGATTTGTAGAATGACACGGAATGCTCTGTCTGCATCCGATCCTGATCCCAATGTTCGATGAGTTTCAACCATCTCTTGTCTAAGAAAATCCGTTCATGCACAGGATTGATGTAAGCAATACGAACCGAATGAGAGTTCCGTGAAACCCTCATCCGATCCAGAACCGCCTCCACCGTCGTGGGTCCAAATGGATTAAAGAGCATCATCACCGTTGCCTCTCCGTAGTCAAAGTCCTGAGCCCGAACATTCATAACCTCGATGGGGGAGCGCCGGTCGTGCATGCGAGAGGCATTTTCCTCTGCGACCTGGGACAGTTCCTCGGAGATTTCAACTCCGATCACTTTGCGAACGTGGAGCCGTGCCGCACAACAGAGAACTCGCCCTTTGCCACAACCTATATCAACAAGAATGTCGGAAGGGGCGAGGAAAAGCCTTTGGAGGACGCGATTGATGGTCGAATAGCACATAGTCGCGTAATGATTCGCATCGGGAAAGTCAGTATCATGAAGCCCTTGCGTGGAGATACCCAGCTTTCGCTCCCAGTACAGGTTGTTCAGGCGTTCCGACAATGAATGTGGCACTACATGAATCTAACTTCGTGAGTCCCCCGTTACCCTCCTTGCACTAGTAATCGGATTTGTTCCCTCATTTCTTGAGATGAGAGTCTCACGATTCCCAGCGTTTATTTTGCGATTGCCATTTTCTTCGTTATCGAAGCGTTATCTCCTTGAAGACGATAGAAATAAACACCGCTCGATAGGGTCGCAGCAGTCCACTGTATTGTGTGCAACCCTATCGGTCGTTCGCCGCGCACCAGCGTTGCTACTCGACGACCCTGAAGATCAAAAACTGTCAGCGTTACAAACCCTGCGCGTGCAAGAGTGAATCGAATCGTCGTCGTGGGATTGAATGGATTAGGGTAGTTCTGCTCAAGGCTGAATGCTGAAACAACCGGAGGGCGCTCTGAAACGCCGGTCGCCGACTCCAGCAGCTTCCGCTCGTACACACCGTTGCTATGCGTCGCAACGCGCAGTGAACGATTCGATGGCGAAACGACAAGGTCGGCAACAATCACTGCTTCGGGAAGCCCATCATTGAAACCTGACCACGTCGTTCCTCCATTTGTCGAAACATACACGCCGATATCACTGCCAACATATACGACGTTCGAGTTGAACGGGTCAATGGCGACCGCAGTTGTAGGAACATTCGGCAGCGTTCCGCTGATGTCTGTCCACGTTGTGCCTGCGTCGCCAGACCTCGCGACGCGCGTCGTATCGAACCCGCCGAAAGCGGCATAGACAATTCGCGAATTCCTCGGATCGAATGCAATGTCCATTGGGTAGCGATTCGGCAGCGTGGACGTGGCGTTCGTCCACGAGAGTCCTCCGTTCGTCGTGCGAAACATTTGCGGTCGTCCAATGCCTGTGTGAGGAATAGTTGCCGCAAACGCCGTATCGGGATTTGTCGCCGCAACCGCCATCGAAAGGCAGGCATTGCCATCGAGAGCGGCGCCGCTGTTCGTTGCTCTCCAACTTGCCGCACCATCGGTCGTCTTGAACACAATGCTGCGACCAAAGTAGAGCACGTTCGGGTGCGATGGCGATTGAACGAACGGCGTGTTCCAACAGCTTATTCCCCCCGTGATGCCTGAACTTGAATTCAAGAACGATAGTCCGCGGTCCGTTGACTTGCTAATACTTCCTCCCCCGCGACTTCCGGCAAATTGGATGAAGTCATTCAATTGATTGATGGACGTCCAACCGACTTCGTCAACCGCGCCGCCGGGCCACGCGAGCGCACCTGTGTAGCGATATCCGAAATGATCTTGCACCTGCCCCATCGCGACAAACGAATCCGTGCGCGAACACGAGAAGCCGTTGTAGAACTGAGACGACAGCAAACCCGTATGCGCGTTCTGATAGCTGTCGCCGAAGTTTGTCGAACGAAACACACCGCCGTCGCTCACAATGTAGAGAATGTTCGGGTTTGTCGGATGGTGAGCGTAATGATGCATATCGAAATATGCGCCTCCCACGTTGGTGGAGGAAACGCCGCCGTTCGTTGATTTGTAGATGTTCACGCCGCCGCGCACAACTTGATTCGAATCCGTCGGATGCACAGCCACGAAGTGCGAGTACCAACCTTGAACGCCGTACAACGCTTGACTGCTCACGAGGCTCCAGTTTGCGCCGAAGTTCGTTGTCCGCCGCAAACTCCCCGTTCCCGTCGTGCTATCGGCAAGACTTGCATAGACAACGTTTGGACTCGCGCTGAACACTTCAAGCATACCCTTACCGGAATACGGAGCGATTCCGGCAACTTGCGCAAAACTTTGTCCGCTGTTGGTCGAGCGATAGATGCCTCCTCCTGTTGAGCTGAAGTTGCCGCACACGGCAAGGGCAAGTGTTGTGTCAGTCGGATTGATGACAATATCCGTCGCCATGAGAATGCCTAACGTATTCGTCCACGTTGCGCCGGCGTCAGTAGAACGATAAACTCCTTCGGACGTTGCGGCGAGGATCGTATTTCTATTCTGCGGATTGAGCCGGATCGCTTGCACGCCGCGCTGTTGGTTGTACGACCAATCCAAACTCCGTGTCCACGTCGCTCCACCGTTTGTCGTCTTGAGAATTCCCATGCCATAACTTCCGCGGGTTGTGCGAATGACAATGCCGCCCGTCGAGCCGAGATAGCGGTATGTTTCTCCCGTCCCAATGTAAATGGTGTTTGAGTCCGTCGGATGAATCACTATCGCGTTCACACCGAGAACGGGAAATCCAGTTGTTATGCGCTGCCAGTCGCCGCCAAGTCCGCCCGTGCGCGAACGCCACAGCCCGCCGCTTGCCGCGCCAGCGTACACTGTGGAGGGATTGAGTGGGTTCAGGGCGATCGAAATCATCCGTCCCGAAAAATTATTCGGACCGATAGAGCGCCACGCGTCGTTCGGGTTGTCCAAAGTCGGCAGCCGCTTCGCGGCTTCGAACGCCTTGAAGTATCTATCGGCGGGAATGTCGGCGTGAGGATATGATCGTGCCTGCGTCCAGAAGTCGAGAGCTTCCATCGCTTCCGGTTTTTCGGTTTCCCGCCGCTCGATTTTGTGAGGATGGAAGAGAAGGGATACGACAACGACCAGCCAAAGTGAGATGAAAATTCTTTTCATACGTCGCTCACTTTATTTTCTGACGAATAGGAAAAACAATTATTGTCGTCCGCGCCAATAGAACGGGCGACGCTTGTGATGAGCGATGGCAAGGATCCGCAAATGATCTTCTCGAAGCGAATAATAGATATTGTAAGGAAAGCGGCGAACTACTTTCTTTCGAGCCGAACGCCGTACCAATGGTGATGAATAAGGAAACTGCATGAGAAACCGGACCGAACCTTCTATTTCATCGAGAAACTCACTGCCCAAACCCAAGCGGTCCGAATCGTAACGCTGAGCCGCTTCGTTCATCTCTTGCTCAGCATCGGGATTGAATGAGAATGTCATCCCTTTTTCAATTTTTCTCTTGCCTCTCGCAACACCCCCTCGCCGGCACGGGCAGCACGTTCGTCCCAAGTGTCATCCCGTCGCTGCGCCTCATCTGCCCACGTTTCCAGAATCTCTTCTTCCGAGAACTCATCGCCATTCTCCGGAAGACTTTTCAGCAACGCGTACGCAAGCTCTGCTCGCGCTTTCTCCGGCAATCGCAAGGACGCATCTTGAATTTCATTGAAACTCATAGGGGTTACTCCTTTCAATCCTCACATTGAATATACAATATCACTGAGAATGAGTAAACAACCGCTTCACTTCGGCTGCCACAGCGCCGCAACCGCGCCCGCCGGATATTGAATGACACAATATGTTCCGTAATCTGTGATCAACACATTAGTTGTTTCCAAAGTTTTTCCTTTTGCATTTTTTCATTTTGCATTGACTCACATCCCCAACCTATTGATCCCATCGAACGCCGCAGTCTTGTAGCACTCCGCGAGCGTCGGATAGTTGAAGACCGTGTTCACAAAATAATCAACCGTGCCCCCGAACGCCATTACCGCTTGTCCGATGTGAATCAGCTCGCTCGCGCCTTCGCCGATGATGTGGACGCCGAGAAGCTCGCGCGTCTCCATGTGAAAAATCAATTTCAGCAATCCGGTGTTGCTGCCGAGAATCTGCCCGCGCGCGATTTCCTTGTACTGCGCCTTGCCAAGCTCGTACGGAATCGCAGCTTGCGTCAATTCGTCTTCGGTCTTTCCGACAAACGAGATTTCAGGAATCGTGTAGATGCCGTACGGAAAGAGCGCGGGCACGCTGCTCGCTTTCACGCCGAACGCATGACATGCCGCGAGTCGCCCTTGCTCCATCGAAGTGGATGCGAGGCTCGGAAATCCGATCACGTCGCCGACCGCGTAGATGTGCGAAACGTCCGTCTGGTATTTGTCATTCACTTTCAGCCTGCCGCGTTCGTCGGGCTGAACGCCGGCGGCTTCGAGATTCAGTGCGGCTGTCGCTCCGGTTCGTCCGATGCTGTAGAGCGCTTTGTCGGAAATAATTTGCTTCCCGCTTTCGAGAACGATCTTCACATGCTCGCCCCGCTCGTCGGCGGTCGGCTCGATGCCTTTCACTTCTTCGCCGAGACGCAGCGTCACGCGGTTCTCTCTCAACTGATATGCAAGAGCGTCGGTGATCTCCGCGTCGACGAAGGGAAGCAGCTGCGAACGCTTATCAATCAGCGTCACACGAACGCCGAGCGCAGCGAAGATGCTCGCGTACTCAGCCCCAATCACTCCCGCGCCCACCACAGTGAGCGTGCGCGGCAGTTTCTTCAAGCCGAGAATGTC
>JANNUB010000245.1:0-10498 GCA_031394795.1 Ignavibacteriota bacterium
TCGGGACTCCGAACAGCTCGGTGAAATCAATGTTCGTGAGTGCAACCACGAGATGCGTGTCCCAATACTCCCACGGCCAAAAAATATTCCAGCCCGGGCCGCGGAAGAACGTTCCAAGCACAATCAGCGACACCCAGAGAATGAGAAAGCCAAAACAAAAAATGAGGATAGCGAACTTTCTCTCTTTGAATGTATAATAGCCGTTCCCTTTCGTGTTGACGTCAATGTAGGGAATCACACTCAATCCGATGATGATGAATGTTGGAATAACGACGCCCGCAATCCACGGGTCGAAGTACACGAGAATTTCCTGCAAGCCGAGAAAGTACCATGGCGCTTTCGACGGGTTCGGCGTGAGCGCCGGGTTCGCGGGTTGTTCAAGAGGCGCGTCAAGAAGGAACGACCAGAACGTTAGTATCACCATCACGACAAGCGCGCCGAGGAACTCCACTTTTACTAAATAGGGCCACACCTGAACTTTATCCGACTGCTTCGCTTCTTCGGAAATATCCTGTCGGTCGTTCCGCGCGGCTTTCTTCATCGCGAGCCACGTGTAAAAAATCGTCATCACCAACATCAAGACAATCGGGATGTTGTCGGGCTTGCTGAGAATTTTGAGGAGGTTTTCCATACAGTTACATGGGTTACGCGGCGGTGGAAAGCTGAAGCATTTTTCTTTGAACGGAGTCCACCAGCGAATCGCGAATGAACTCGCTCGCGTTCAAAATCTCGATGCCGATGAGTTCAGCCTTTTCATTTAGCTCGGCCGTTACGTTGGGACTGATTTCGACGCTTCCGCTTTCACGCTCGTTTGTTACGGCAAGATGAAGAATGTCTTCCTTCTCAAAGTATGTCAACTTCGCCTTATTCATGAGTCAACCTTCCCGTCCTACCACCACCATAGGACAGACCTAAAACTTCTTCGTCGTCACATCCGGTCCAGAAATCCCGCCATCTTTTCTCACTCGCCAAAAATGCACAACCATCAATATCACGGCGACGAGCGGAAGGAAGATGCAGTGCAACACATAAAATCGCAGCAACGTCGGGGGACCGACTTGCGTGCCGCCCAACAGAACGAAGCGAACATCGTTGTCTATTTTCATACCAAGCTCAGGACCGAATGGACCTTCGTGTCCAAGCAGTGGCGTCGCACGCGCCATGTTCGTTCCGACAGTGACTGCCCAAATCGCGAGCTGATCCCACGGCAATAAATATCCTGTAAAGCTGAGGAACAACGTGAGCGTCAAGAGTTGCACGCCGATGACCCAATTGAACTGTCGCGGCGGCTTATACGAGCCTGTGAGAAACACTCTGAACATATGAAGCATTACGGTAATCACCATCGCGTGCGCCCCCCACCGGTGCATGTTCCTCATAAGCGGACCGAACGCGACGTCGTTCATCAGATATTTCATATCGTCGTACGCGTACTCGGCGGCTGGACGATAATAGAACATGAGGATAACGCCGGTGACGGTAAGAACAATAAAGAGCAGGAACGTAATGCCGCCCATTCCCCACGTGTACCCGATGTTCGTCGCATGCCGCCCGACGCGTATGGGATGGAGATGAAGAAAAACATTGTCAACAATAGCCAGCGCCCGGTTGCGCTGGGTATCTTCATAACCGTGACGGAAGATGGATTTGTAAACGTCAGTCCGTTCGAATTTCGATTTTATTTGGTCGAGTATACCTAACATTGTTTTTTCTTCCTAATCCTTGGGGACGCACAATTCTGAGGGAGCGAAGCGACCGAAGAATCTAGCCCCTTCGGAGTTACGAACAGCGAGATGCTTTGCTGTCCCCATGAGTTACTTTGAGCTACTGAAACCACTGCATGCGTTTTAGAACCGAAAGTGCCAGGTCCTTCGCTGCGCTCAGGACTTGTTAACTATACTTCAAAAACGCATCTGGTTTTGACCACTCTTGCTTCTCGTATAAGAACTTGATGTTGCGATCAATCAATATCTGCCCATCGTCTGCGAGCGCGATTTTCAGTCGTTCCAGCGGTCGCGGCGTCGGACCTTCGAAGTTCACCCCGTCCTTGTGATAGCCGCTACCGTGGCAGGGACATTTGAATTTGTTGTCTGATGACGCCCAACGCGGCGTGCATCCGAGATGAGTGCAAATCGCCGAAAGTGCGTAGAAGCCGTCCCGTTCGCGGACGATCCAGACACGGAATTCATCTTTGTATGTTTCGTTCACCTCGCCGATGATATAGTCTTCGGGGGAGCCGGCTTTGAATGCCGATGGGGCTTCGTACAGAACGCGAGGCACCATCAATCGAATTGCACCGACGGTTGCCGTGACAAGGAAGCCCATAAATGCCCACCATCCTGCAACGTTGAGAAAATTCTTCCGGCTCATGCGCCAGATGCCGTTGTCATCTTCGGGCGGTTTGTCTTGTTTGGCTTTGCGGGTTTCTGATTTCGGTGCGGACGCGGCGGCTGGTCCTGGTGATGGCATTGGCGGTGCCGGTGGAGCTTGAGCTGCGCGTGCGGTCGGAGCAAGTGGTTTCGGTGCGGCGACCGCAGAGCCAACAGGCTTTGCTGATGTGAGAGGAGGCAGACCTGCGGGCTTCGCTCCGCCAACTGGCTTCGCGCTCGTAATCGGCGGCAGCGCTTTCGCGACAGGCATCGCCGAGGGCGTCGCCGAGGGCGTCGCCAAGGGCGTTACTCCCTCGCGCTGCAAAGGCTCTACCGGCGTTCCTCCCGGCTTTATTTCAGTTTCATCTGCCATAGATATTCCCTTGCAAAGTACGCGTACTTTGCCGAACTATGTATAATGATGAAATGATTGGCTGACGTCGCTGGAAACTACGTCGGTAAGGACAAGAGTAAGAATGCGTCGAGTTAGACTCAACATGAAATGTTAAAGACCAGTCGAATTCAAAAACGAGATTGGGGAAACAAGAAATGTGAAGCTGTTAACGCTCCAAATCAGCACGTTTCAATATAGCCATCCATTGAAATAAAGTCAACATTAAGCTATATTCTTTCAAACAAAAAAGCGAATGACCTCACCAAAAGTTTCACACCATCAGCAGCTTCCTCTCCCGAACCTCTCAATGGATTGGATAGACTATCGTCAGCTTCCGCAGAATTCCGGAGGTTTCTCACAACTCTTTTTTGACTATGTGTACGAATTCAATGAGGTCAAGAATTATTTCCCGTACAACTTTCGCGAGAATTACGCTTACGATGCAATCCTCGCGGCAGTGGAGCAACGGAGAACTGACCGCGTAACTCTCGTCAAAGTGCTGCGCGAGCAAAACACCGAGTATGGCGCCTCGCAACGAACGTACGACAACATCAATCTGCTGGAGAAGCCGACGACATTCGCTGTCGTCACCGGGCAGCAAGTCGGGTTGTTCGGCGGTCCGCTGTACACCGTTTTCAAAACTGTCACTGCGATAAAACTTGCGGAGCGGCTCAAAGCAAAGTTCCCTTCGCTGAACTTCGTACCGGTATTCTGGCTGGAAGGCGAAGACCACGATTTCGCAGAGATGAATAATGTCTCGCTTCTCGATGGTGAAAGCAGGCCCGCAAGAATCGAATATCTTCATGGCGGAGAGATGCCCGAATGCAATCTCGGCGCCATGGGAGAATTGCCGATAGGAAGCGCAATCGAGCAGACGTTCGCGCAGCTGGAAGGCGTGCTGCAGAAAAGCGAATATACTCCGCAGCTGCTTGCGGCCATCAAGCATTGCTATGCGCCCGGACGGACATTCAACCGCGCGTTTGCCGGCTGGATGAACTTTCTTTTCGCAGACTACGGACTTGTGTTTCTCTCACCGAACAACCGTGAATTCAAGAAGCTGGTTTCCCCCTTTTTCCTCAAAGAGATTCAGGAGTTCCCTACCACGACGCAAATCGTCATCGCGCAAAGCGCGGAACTCGAGGAACGCTACCATGCGCAGGTAAAGCCGAAGTCGCTTAACCTGTTCATGTTCCACAAAGGAGGGCGCTATCTGATTCAGCCGAGAGAGGGAGAGAACGATTTTAGTTTGAAGGGGACGCGGCATTTTCTTCCGCCGGAAGAATTGCTCAGAATCGCTGCCGACACGCCCGAGCTTCTCAGTCCCAACGTTGTGCTTCGTCCGATTATGCAGGATGTTCTCCTCCCGACCGTTGCGTACGTGGCGGGACCTTCGGAAGTAGCGTACCACGCGCAGTTGAAACCCGTCTACGAATATTTCGGCATCACGCAGCCTGTTGTGTACCCGCGGGCAAGCGCGTCCTTCGTCGAGGACCGACTCCTGCGCGCAATGGAAAAATACGGTCTGGATTTCGCGGAATTTCTGGAAGACATCACCAAGGCGACCACAAAGGTCTCGGAGCAAATCTCCAACATCAAGCTCGACGAGATGTTCGGCAATGCCAACAATGCGATCCGCTCCGCGCTCAACGAAATGAAGTTCGGACTGAAAGAGATTGACCCAACGCTGATTGCCGCCTTGGAAAATGTTCAGTCCAAGATTGACGGCAATCTCAACGTGCTAAAGGAAAAATCCATCTCCGCTCAAAAGCGGCGCAACGAAACGTCCGTTCGCCAGATCGAGAAAGCGGCAAGCGGGCTTTTACCGAACGGGAGTTTGCAGGAGCGCGAAATCAGCATTCTCTACTACATGAACAAATATGGAATGGACTTAGTGAAGTGGTTGAGCGGCGAGCTGGATATTGCAGCCTTCAAACATCAGCTGCTGAAGCTGTGACATTTATTTCGTTCTCCAGAAGTCTATACGGTTGTTCTTTTCTCTTCCCTCTGCCGTACGATTCGTAGCCACCGGGTTTGCAGAACCAAAACCTCTTAAGCTCAACCGGCTCGGCAATATCCCATGTTCCTCCAGCCATCGTTTTACGACGATTGCACGCTGCCGTGAAAGTGCAAGCTGTTTCGACCGAGAACCGCGATTATCGGTATATGCCCGGATTTCAACTTCGATCTCCGGATGATCTCGCAACTGGCGGAGAAACTGTTTCAAGAGGCCGATGGATGAAGAATCAAGCGAGGCCGTCCCTTGAGCGAATCGAATCGGCGGAGGGTGATCAAATCCGGTTTCAACGAGGACGCTGTCCGCTCGGTTGATACTATCATCTCGTGGATCAAGAGGATTCGTGCCATTAGCGAGTTCCATCGCGTCACTTACCCCCCCGCCATCGGTATCCGGTTTCCTCGGGTCGGTCTTGTTGAATACCTCGTCCCCATCGCTGATCCCATCGCCATCGGAATCTGCTTTCAGTGGATCGGTTAAGTATCGCAGCACCTCCTCTCCGTCTTTGAGCATGTCGCCATCGCAGTCGGGAACGCCCGGGTCGGTACCGAAGTGCCTCTCCTTGCCATCGTCCAGCCCGTCCTCGTCAGTATCCGCGTTTGTAGGATTCGTTCCGAGCGTCCCCTCCTGAACGGTTGTCAATCCGTCGCCATCTTCATCTACATCATCGCCCGTCCCAAGATAAAAATTCAAACCGAATCGCACATTGAAGTAACCGTCCGGTATTCCTTTCCGAATCGTCTCGGTGGCATCGTTCAACAGGACATAGCCGACATGGAAGTCATACGCGATTCCTTTTTGAATAAATGTCTCGATGCCGACGCCGAAAGGAATGCAGACAGAAGCCTTTTTCACTCTGAAGTTTTTGTTTGGAGCGAAGGCTGAATAAGGAAGAATGCCGAGACCGACAAACGCGTATGGAGCGGCAGGATTCCCGGGAAGAAAATGATAGTATCCGAGCAGCGAGAAATGGATCGCGTCGAGACGAAAATAATCGTAGGGTTTGGCTAAGCTGATCGGGTTCTGCCCCGTCTTCAAACGCTCCGCTCCGATTTCCAGCCCTAAAGAAAAATGGCGCGACACCCCGTATCGCGCCATAACATTCCCCCCCAATCCTACGATTCTCTGGTTCAAATCATTGAACCACATGTTTGCATCTGCATGAGCGCCCAGCGCCCACCGTCCCGCATGATGCTGTGCGTTCACGGGACTCATGAACAGCAGGAAGAACGCGGTAGAAAAACAAAGTCCGTTCTTCATGGTGATTCCTGTGGAGCTACTTTACCCTGATGTACTCGATACGGCGATTCTTTGCTTTGCCTTCCTCCGTATCGTCCGAGACAATCGGCTCGTCCGGGCCGACCCCTTTTACCGTCATACGTTTGCTTGCAATTCCTCGATCCACAAGCCATGTTTTCACTGCGCGTGCGCGTGAACGGGACAGAGCGATACTCCGCCCCCGCCCGCCGCCGCCGCTCGCGTCAGTATGTCCCTGAATCTCGATCTCGATCTCCGGATTCAACGAAAGAATCTGCAGCAGCTTCTCCAGCGCGTCTTCCACGTTGGGCGAGATATCCGACTTCCATGACTCAAATGTAAGTCCTTCGATAACATAGCGCTTTCCGATTTTGATTTCACTCGAGTCCGTTTCCGCCGTTACTGTTTCGGTTTTCGGCGCTGCTCCGGTTTTCCGTGCCGGAAGATCGTCGGCCGGATTCAGCGGGTTCGTCACGCGCTTGATTTCCGTGCCATCATCCGTTCCTCCGCCATCGGTGTCGGGCTTGGTCGGGTTGGTTTTGTAGGCGAACAGCTCGCTCGAGTCGGAAATTCCATCGCCATCCGTATCAACCTCAAGCGGGTTCGTATGATGGCCGAGAACTTCCTCCCCGTCCGACAATCCATCCGTATCGGAATCGCGCTTCAGCGGATCGGTCTCGTGTTTGTTTAATTCATCTCCGTCCGATAAGCCGTCATCGTCTGAGTCTGTCTTGAGAGGATCCGTGCCAACCTTCCAAAATTCGTCTCCGTCACTTATTCCGTCTTCGTCGGTATCGGCTTTCAATGGGTTCGTTCGCATAGTGCGAATCTCTTCGCCATCTTTCAAGCCGTCCTTGTCCGTATCAGGGTCTTCCGGATCGGTGCCCAGATCCCTTTCACGTCCATTGGCAAGACCGTCCGCATCATCGTCGTCTTCGTCATTGGATCCCATGGTGTATGCCAGACCGGCTTTGACGGTCGGGTACGAATCCGAACCGGTTGGAAAGTTGTCCGTCTTGCTGTCGAGAATCCGATACCCAAAATCAATCTGGAAGGAGAAGCTCCTTCCGGTCACCACTTCGAACCCGATACCAAGCGGAATGGAAATCGAGAACCCGGATTCATCGCTCGGAAATGCGATTCCGTCGCCCAGCGATCTTCTGTAGCTTACGCCGCCAATCCCCGCATAGAAATACGGAGTGAACTTTTCGGATGATGAGAGAAAGACCCACGTATTGAGAGAGCCGTGGAGAGCGGTAATGCTCAGGTAGTCGATATTGATTTCAGTAGTGCGCGGTCTCTGTCCGGATTTGAGAGATTCGAATCCAAGAGTCGCCCCGATGGCAGCGCTCCCGGAGATTCCCCAACGTCCAAATCCTTCGATACCGAAACCGACCTGCCGGTTGTTCAAGTCGTTTAACCAGAGATTGGGACCCAGCCGGAGACCGAACGAGAGTTTGTTCTCGATACTCTGCGACCGCAGATCCGACAAATTCAGGAATAGCATGGCGATCACTGGGATCGCCAACGTTGTTGTTCGTCTCACGTTTTCCCCACTACAGATCGATTAACCTTCAACAGGCTTTGCCTGCTCTTGTTCCAGTAGCAATGCCTTGCGGCTCAATTTCCAGCGCCCTTGATCATCTTTGTCGGTAATTTTCACATCGAACTCGTCGCCGACTTTCACAACGTCGGATGGCTTGTTCACCCGCTTCACGTCAAGCTGCGACACGTGCACGAGTCCTTCTTTCCCGGGAAGGAATTCGACGAACGCTCCGAAGTCCATCACCTTCATTACTTTTGCGCGATAGACTTTTCCGATTTCGGGTGTTTCAGCAATTCTGCCGATCGCTCTGATGGCTTTATCCGCCGACTCCTTCGATGTTGCCGCAACGACGACCGTTCCGTCATCTTCAATGTTTACCTCCGCGCCACTGTCCTTCACAATTTGACGGATGTTCTTACCGCCGGGTCCGATGAGCGCTCCGATCATATCAACAGGAATCTTCAACGTCGTCAATCGTGGAGCGAACGATGAAAGGTCTGCACGCGGTTGTGCGAGCGCCTCGTTCATTTTTCCGAGAATGTGCATGCGTCCGACTTTCGCCTGTGCAAGGGCATCGCGCATAATCTCCAGCGAGATGCCGCGAATCTTGATGTCCATTTGGAACGCAGTAATGCCATCGGCTGTGCCCGCAACCTTGAAGTCCATGTCGCCGAGATGATCCTCATTGCCGAGAATGTCGCTCAGAATCGCAATGCGCTCCCCTTCCTTCACGAGTCCCATGGCGATTCCTGCGATCGGCTTTTTCAGCGGAACGCCGCCATCGAGCAACGCGAGCGATCCAGCGCAGACCGTGGCCATTGAGGAGGAACCGTTGGATTCAAGAATGTCCGAAACGATGCGAACCGTGTACGGAAATTCCGCCTCTATCGGCATCATGACTCTCAGCGATCGCTCGGCAAGATTACCGTGACCGATTTCCCGGCGTCCGGTTGTTCCGAGTCTTCCAACTTCGCCTACAGAAAACGGAGGAAAGTTGTAATGAAGCATGAAGCGCTTCGTCGAATCCGGGAGCAGTCCGTCTATCACTTGTTCGTCGAGCTTCGTTCCGAGCGTGAGCGTTGTCAAGCTTTGCGTTTCGCCCCGTTGGAATAATGCCGAGCCATGCGTGCGCGGAAGAACACCGACTTCAACGGTAATCTGCCGAATGTCCTTCAAGCCGCGGCCATCGAGACGTTTCCCTTTTTGCAAAATCATCTCGCGCATCTCAACGTATTCCATATGATGCAGCACTTCGGCAATTGCCTTCGTTTGTTCCGGGAATCGCTCCGCAAGCACAGTCTGCGTTTCATCATAAATTGCCGACGTCCGCGCGGCACGCTCTTCCTTCAACAGCGGCGTGTTGGCAAGAGTCGCAATCTTCTCTCCAACAACTTCCCTGGCTGCGTTCACCATTTCTGTATTCTGTTCCACGGCCGGCGCAACGCGTTTGGCACGATTCACTTCTTTCAAAAGCTCAAGCTGCAGCGAACAAAGTTGTTTGATATGCCCATGTGCAAACTCGAGCGCCGCAAGCATTTCGTGTTCCGAGATTTCCTTCGCTTCGCCTTCCACCATCAAAATGGAATCCGCCGTTCCCGCGACCGTCACATCCATGTCGCTCGTATTCAGTTCTGTAAAGGTCGGGTTCACAATGAACCGGCCGTCAACACGGCCAACGCGTACTTCGCCGGTGGGACCTTGGAACGGAATATCCGAGATGGTGAGCGCGGCGGACGCGGCGACAGCGCCAATCACGTCGCCATCGTGTTCCTGATCGGACGAATAGACGGTGACGATGACCTGCGTCTCGCATTTGAACCAATCGGGAAACATCGGACGAATCGGGCGGTCAATCAATCGCGCCGAGAGGATTTCTTTTTCCGAAGGGCGCGCTTCACGCTTGAAGAAGCCGCCGGGAATTTTTCCTGCGGACGCAGCTTTCTCGCGATACTCGACCTGTAGTGGAAAATAGTCCAAGTCCTTTTTCTCCACCCTTGCCGCAACGACAGTCGCAAGTACCATCGTGTCGCCGTGCCGCGCCATCACCGCGCCGTCAGCTTGCTTTGCGAACCGACCGGTTTCCAGTGAAAAGGGCTTTCCACCGATAACAATCTCTTTTGTTATGCTCATTCTGTTCTGTCAACTTTCTTATTTGTTGTGAAAAACAACGCTACTTGCGTATCTGCAAATCAGCGATCACTTTGCGGTACCGATCTACATTTTTTTCCTGCAGGTAATCGAGCAGGCGGCGACGCTTGCCGACCATCCGCAGCAACCCAAGCCGTGAATGGTGGTCCTTTGAGTATTTGTCGAAATGCGGTGCAAGATCATTGATGCGCGCAGTAAGCAGCGCAATCTGCACCTCCGGTGTGCCGGTGTCCGCAGTCGTCTTGCCGTACTTCGTGATGATCTCTGACTTCATTTCTTTGGTTAATGCCATTGAACAACTCCTACATATAATGTGATAGATTATTTTTCATTTCGTTTGTGAAAACTCGGCAATCAGCCCGAGCGATTGCCGCTTGTCGTTGCCAAGCTGGATAGTCAACTCCTCCAACGACGAAAATTTCTGTTCATTCCTGAGTTTTCTGAGAAACGATATCTCTATGAGTTTTCCGTAAATATCCTCTCCGAAATCAAACAGATGTACCTCGATCATTCGCTCAGCTTTTGTCGTTACCGTGGGACGAACACCGATGTTCATCATGCCGAAATACGCCGCGCCGTCCAGCTTTGCTCCAACGAAGTACACGCCGTTCGCCGGTATCAGTTTCTTTGCAACGTCCGGCTGTATGTTCGCCGTCGGATAACCGAGGGTACGTCCACGTCCATCCCCTTTTACGACAGTCCCGCGCAGTGCATACGGCCGTCCTAAAAACGAGTGTGCCCTTTCGACATTCCCGTCGCTCAGCGCGTGA
>JANNUB010000268.1:0-4982 GCA_031394795.1 Ignavibacteriota bacterium
GCAGTCGTTCGAGCGAGTTCAGTTGGTCAATGGAAATTTTCGGCGGCGCTGCCGTTGCGGAGGCTGACATTGCTATCCTTGCGATGGTTGGAATGAACGAAAAATCATCAGTAAAGATAGAGAATTATTGTTGAGATTCAATGACGATTGCGTTTACGATTGATTTGCATCAATACGAGAAATCGCGTACAAAATCAGGAAAATTCATATTGGCTCTTGATTTTGTCTGCTACAAACAGGGCGTCCCTAACGGGACTATTCGATAAACGCTTGAGGCGCGAGAATCGTCCGTCGCCGGTTACGCCCAAATAGGTATCGGCAGAAATCATCGCGAAATGTTTCCAGATGAGTTTGTAAAAACTACTCAAGTTCCCCGCAGCATCTCCGATAATACATACAGGAAGTTCCACTAACGACTTCGAAGTGAGATGGCAAGAAAAGATTACGCGATTTTGGTTGTTGACGATGAAGAGACGTTCCGCTACATGCTCTCAACGCTGATTGGCGGCGCGGGTTACCGCGTCGACACTGCGCAGGACGGCATCGCGGCAATCAACGCAATCCAAACGAAACCGTACGAAATCGTGCTCTGCGACGTGAAGATGCCGAAGGTGGACGGCATGGAAGTCTTGAAGTTCATCAAGACAAACTACGCGAACACTGAAGTGATTATGCTGACCGGGACGGGCGACGTACGGATCGCGGTTGAGTGCATGAAACTCGGTGCGTACGACCACATTCTCAAGCCAACGACCTCCGACGATCTGCTTTCGACCATCGAGCGCGCATTGGAGCGACAGCAGCTCGTCCGCACCAATGCCGTGATGAAAAATGAGCTTGAGCGCCTGCACGGCAACGGCGAGATCATCGGTGAGAGTACGGCGCTGCGACGAGTTCTCGAAGTCGCTGCGAAGGTTGCCCCGACCGAATCTACCGTGTTGATCCAGGGACCGAGCGGTACCGGCAAAGAGTTAATTGCAAGCTACATCTTCGAGCACAGCGAGCGAAAAGGGATGCCGTTCGTGACGGTGAATTGCGCTTCCATCCCCGACACGCTGATTGAAAGCGAATTGTTCGGCTACGAAAAAGGCGCGTTCACCGATGCGCGTCAAATGAAGCCGGGCATTGTCGAGATCTCGGACAAAGGAACGCTCTTCCTTGACGAAATCGGCGACATCTCGCAAACCGTACAGCCGAAGATCCTGCGCTTCATCCAGAGCGGAGAGTTCCGGCGCGTCGGGGGCAACCAAGTGCTGAACGCGGATTGCAGAATTCTCTCTGCAACGAACAAGGATCTGAAGCACGAAGTGAAGGAAGGGCGATTCCGCGAAGACTTGCTGTATCGCTTGAATGTGATCACGATAGAAATTCCGGCGCTGCGTCAACGCAAGGACGATATTCCCCTCATCGTCCAGAACTTCCTGCAGAACAAAATGAAAAGCCGCGTGCCGAAGACGATTTCCGCAAAAGCAATGGAAGTGCTTATCGCGTACGATTGGCCCGGAAACATCCGCGAGCTTGAGAACGTTATCGAGCGCTCAGCGATTCTGTGCCACAACAACAGCATCGAGCCGCGCGACCTCTCGCTGCCGAACTCACCGATGGTTCTTCCATCCTCGAACGGCGAACCGAGCAGGCTCGGCACAGCCATGCCCCTCAAAGAGATCGAGAGAATTCACATCGAAGGAGTGTTGCGAAGTTTCCGCGGCAACAAAACGGAGTCGGCGAAGATTTTGGGCATCAGCTTGAAGACGTTGTACACGAAGATTCAGCAATACCAGATACGGTGGAATTGAAAATTATTTCACCAGTACAACATTGAATCATTGCATCATTGGTTTGTATGCCGTAGCTTTTCAGCGACTAATGATGCCCCGAAGGGGTCCTTCGGACAATGGTGAAATGTTGAAATGATGCAATGTCTCCGCGTTGATCGAATTACCTCTCTCGAACTTCCAGAGCTTCAACCATATAGAACGCTTCGTCGTCCGCAAGAACATTTAGTGCAAGGAATCTTCGTTGCCGAAGGAGCGAAAGTCGTTCGACGATTCCTCGCTTCCGACTGGCATGTCGTCTCAATACTGCTGACCCAGGAATGGTTCGATGCAGTTGTTTCCTCTCTTCCCACGTCTCGTCTTGAGGGTGTTGACGTTTTCGTTGGAGAAAAAAAACTTCTCGAAACAATTGTCGGCTTCCCTTTGCATCAAGGAATCATGGCTGTTGGGCGAGTTCCTCTCGAACGTTCGCTCGAAGAAACAATTGCAAGCCTTCCTTCTCCACATTTATTGGTCGCGTTAGATGGATTGGTTCATGCAGAAAACGTCGGGACAATCGTTCGCAACTGCGCGGGATTTGGCGTTGATGGAATTATCGTGAGCAAAACTTCCGCCAGCCCGTACTTGCGGCGGGCGGTGAGAAATTCGATGGGGGGAATTTTCAAATTGCCGTGCCTGCACGCCGAAGTGCGGCGTTTCGGCACGCAGGCGGGTGTTCATGTTGATGATTTGTCAAATGCTCTTTCGAGTTTGCATCAACAATTCAACACGCGCATCATCATCGCCGATGCTCATGCAGAGACTTCCATCCACGACGCTGATTTTTCTGGAGACATTTGCATCGTGCTGGGAAATGAAGATGAGGGGGTTTCAAAAGATGTTGAAGCGATTGCAACCGCAAGAGTGAGAATACCGATGCACAAGGAAACCGATTCGCTGAATGTTGCCAGCGCGAGCGCGGTGATGTTGTATGAGGCGAGGAAGAAGCGCTAGCATTTGTTTTGCGGTTTGCTTTTGTTGACGACTTGTCTGATATTTTGAATGAGAAATACGTGCGAGTTTTGAAATCCTCAACAACAGAATTAAAAATCAAACATGAACTCTACACCTGTTTTTGACTTAAGCCCTACCGAAAAACTTCAACTTGTTGAAGATCTTTGGGATGACCTTGCCGCTGCGAGGAGTTCGACAAAATTGTTCGACCTGAAACGACGCCACATCCTCAGAATTGATGTCGAAAACATGCAAACAATAAAATCGAAGGAGAATTGGTTGCGCAGCACTTAGCTCAAAGAGAATAGTTCTTCATTTACGAACTTTGCAGCGCAAAAATCAGTTGAGACTTACGTCAAGAATCAATAAGTTGCAATAAGCTCAACAGTGTATTGCCCTTCGTTCTGAATCATCACCGACTTACGAGCAATCACTCCGCAGCCTCATTGGCTTTGACATAAGATTTAGCCCGCGCACTACGCGGTTCGCAACGAGTATTTTTCCTTATAATTCACCGCGCATAAGCTGGTCCTGACCGGCGCCGGATCAAGCATATCTTCCATCAGAACCTGAATAGTCAAGTTGAAGGGCAGTTTGTATTCTAACCAAAAGGAGAATTCATGATGGCATCTGTCATTGACCTGATCCGCGGCGAAAGTCCGGAAAAACGCCAAAAGTTCATTATCGAGGCGCTGGTGAGCGCGTTCGGCGATCTGTTGAAGACCGTGCCCGACGCGATCCACGGCAAGTTTCGCAAAATGGCGGCGAGCGCCTTTGCCTTCTATCGCGGCAGCGCGGCGCTTTTCTATGCCGACATGGCGCGCGATCACGAGGCATTTACGGACGAAAAAACCAGCCGTATTTGGATTCAAGGCGATTTGCACGCCGAGAACTTCGGCACGTACATGAACAGCGCGGGCATGTTCGTGTTCGACGTGAATGACTTCGACGAAGCTTACGTCGGCCCGTTTACTTGGGATCTCAAACGCCTGACGGGGAGCCTAGCACTGGTCGGCTATCAGAAAGCGTTGAGCGACGCCGAAATTCGTGAGATGATATCGGCAATGGCTCGCAGCTACGTCGCGCAGGTGAAACAATTCGCCCAGAGCGCGGCAACCAACGACTTTGCGCTCATGCTCGCGAACACCTCCGGCAAGCTGCACGAACTGTTGCAGCAAACGCGGCTGAGCACGCGCGTCAGCCTGTTGGATCGATTGACGACCATTGAGAATTACGACCGCCGCATCATTCTTAATAAGAACACACAGGCGATCGACAAAGAAATGCGCGCCAAAGTGGAAAAGGCGTTCCAGCAATATTTGGAGACGATTCCGCCCAAAAAGCGCATGAGCGGTTTGAGCTACGGCATCAAAGATGTGACGATGTCGCGCGGTTTCGGCATTGGCAGCGCCGGCGTGCGCGTTTTCACGATTTTGCTTGAAGGAACGACGCAGGCGTTGGAAAACGATATTTTGATCAGCATGAAGCAAGCGCGCACTGCCGCACCGAGCCGTGTGATAACAGACGAAAATATTCAGAAGTATTTTCAGCACAACGGCCATCGAACGGTAGTCTCGCAGCGCGCTTTGCAGGCTCATGCCGATCCGTGGCTGGGTTACACCATGCTTGACGGCGAAGGCCAGCTCGTTTCCGAGCTTTCACCTCACGAGGGCGAACTCGAATGGGACGATATCAACAAGATGGACGACATTTTGGAGCTGTTACGCAATCTCGGCCAAGCCACCGCGAAGATTCATTGTACTGCCGATGTGGATAGCGATCAAACTCTGGTGCCCTTTTCCACCGATCAGGCCATTCAAAAAGTTCTGGGAGGACACGAAGAGGCCTTCGTCAAAGCGATGGTGGACTTTGGCGAGCAGTACGGCGCTGTCGTGCGCGATGATCATCGCCTGTTCGTTGATGCGTTTCGCAATCATAAGTTTCCGGGATTGTAAAACGAGAAGGAATCCATTTATGGATGAACTAAAGCATCACCCCGTAGCCCACAAGGCTTTGACATAAGGTTCAGCCCGCGCTACCCGCGGTTCGCAACGAGTAATCTACCACAACATTCTTGTCCCCCCTATGCACAGAAAGTTGGTGTTACTGCTGGCAATAACTGCGCTTATTCATCTCTTCCAGCGCGAGCGCGGTGATGTTGTATGAGGCGACGCGAAGGCGTTAGTGTTTGGATGGTTTGCTTTTGTAGTCAAC
>JANNUB010000586.1:0-3221 GCA_031394795.1 Ignavibacteriota bacterium
TCGGCCGCCTGCTCCGGTCCAAATGGCGGGCAAGACGTTTAGAGTATATGCTCGCCCAACCCGTATCGCTCCTATGGGATTGCGCCACCTTGGGCCCATGACCACCCACCGCAAACTCGCCGCCATCCTCTCCGCCGACGCCGCCGGCTACTCGCGGCTCATGGCCGACGACGAGGCGGCTACCCTTCGGTCACTCAATGACGCGCGTGCCCTCTTCCGTGAACGCATCGAGGCCCACGGTGGGCGCCTTATCGACACCGCGGGCGACAGTATCCTTGCGGAATTCCCCAGCGCCGTAGAAGGCGTGGACTGCGCCGTCGAGATCCAGCACGCGCTCGCCAAGCGCAACGCGCAACTCGCCGAGCACCGGCGCATGCAGTTTCGCATCGGCATCAACCTGGGGGACGTGATCGAGCAGGAGGATGGGACGATCTACGGTGACGGGGTCAATGTTGCCGCTCGGCTTCAGCAATTGGCCGAACCGGGCGGGATCTGTATCTCCGGCACCGCGTTTGACCAGGTCGAAGGCAAGCTGCCGCTAGCTTTCAAGTTCATCGGCGAACAGCAGGTAAAGAACATCGCCAAACCGGTGCGGGCATATCGCGTACTCATAGGGATTAAAGCAGGTAAAACTCGACCATCCGGTGCAGGCAAACGCCACCGTATCGCGATCGGGGGCGCGGCGGTTATCACGGTATTGCTGGTTGCAGGCATCGCCTGGACATTACAGAGGCCCGCTAGGGACCAAACCGCGTCATCCAATGACCCTGCGCTTGCGATGCCTACGGGCCCGGCGATCGCAGTTCTGCCCTTCACCAACATGAGCGGCGATCCCAAACAAGATTTCTTTGCCGACGGCATCACAGAGCAACTAATCACCGAACTGAGTCGCTTCCGGAATCTCTACGTAATTGCGCGCAACTCTACCTTTGCCTACAAGGGCCGCGCCGTGGACATTCGGCAAGTCGGACGGGAGTTGAACGCTCGCTATGTGGTCGAAGGCAGCGTCCAGCGCAGGGGCGACGAGGTCAGGGTAAACGTGCAACTGCTGGATGCGAACACGGGTGCCCACCTGTGGGCGGAGTCTTACGAGCGAAGTCTCAAGAATGCAAAAGTCTTCGGCGTGCAAGACGACATCACCGAACGCGTGGTCAGTGCGATCGGCGATACGCATGGCGCAATTTTCCGATCCACCTTCGAACAGTCCGCCGGAAAGGGAACGACCAGCCTTGGGGCCTATGAATGCGTGCTCCATAGTTATGCCTACTGGCGGGTAATCACGCCCGCAGAGCATCTGAAGGTTCGTGATTGCCTGGAGCGCGCGGTCAAACTGGATCCACGTTACGCGGAAGCTTGGGCTTCACTGGCGCGAATGTATGTGGAAGAGCATTCGCAGGGTTTCAATTCGCGGCCGGACCCTCTTGGGCGCGCAATCAGTGCGGCGCAGCGCGCCGTGGAACTTGACCCGCGCAGTCAGCTCGCCTACATGTCGCTTGCCGTGGCTCATTTCTTTCGCCACGAGATCGACGCATTCAATGTGGCCGCGGACAGGGCGATCGCGCTGAATCCCAATAGCGCCGACACGCTAGCCTGGGCCGCCATCTTTATCAACTACGCGAACCAAGGAGATCCGTCTCAACGCGCTCGCGGCGTGGCCATGATGAGAAAGGCAATCGCCATGAGCCCGGCCTACCCGACCTGGTACCACTTCCCCATCGCCTGGGATTATTACTATAACGACCAGTACGAGCAGGCTTTATCCGAGACGCGCAAGATGAACATGCCGGGGTACTACTGGACGCGAGCCCTGCTAATCACCATCTATGGCGCACTCGGGCGACCGGAGGATGCAAAAGCGGATATCGCCGCCTTGCTCGAGTTGAATCCGGACTTCCCTAAAACAATGCGCGAAGAAACCAGAAAATGGAATACGCCGGAGCACTTCATAACCCGCAACGTTGCCAATTTGCGTCGAGCTGGCCTGGATGTTCCTGACGAGAACCGCTGATGACCACCCACCGCAAGCTCGCCGCCATCCTCTCCGTTTTCCGTCAGGCAATTCTCAACCGCGTCAGCGAGTGAAAGCGGGGTGCGGGCGGGACCCTATCCACTATGTAGCTGTTGCAGGCGGTCGAGCGTTTCGGGCATCTCGCGCAGTGCGACCAAGGGTTCAAGCTCGTCGAACACCTGCTTCCAGTCGAGGGTACGACGCTGACGCACTACGACTGACTCGATGTCAATCCAATCCTGGGGTCTGGAAGCAAACGCCTTCAGTACGATCAGGTCCTCGGCAGAGCAAGTGAGTAGCCTAAAGCCGGCGCCGAAATCGAATTCGCTGGCGCGACCGACACAACGATGCTCGAACGGTATGGCTCCAAGGGAAACATCAATGGCCACTCCCGATTCAGAACGCAGGAGAAGGACACGGTTACGCAGCGCGAAAGCCCGGGCGTCCGGAAGACGCCCCGCAAATTTCAATAGCAATCTGTCGATCGCATTCGCTTCTTCGCCCGGGGCGCACAGCAGGGTGAGATCGACATCCTGAGTGAGCCTCGGCTGTCCCCAGCGTTGCAGGGCCACCCCGCCGATGAAGCAGAATCTGTCCCCCGCGCGCCCGAGAAACTCCTGGATTTCGAGGGCGGCCGAGAAGAGACCCTTCAACTCGGTTCTCGCAGACGGGTGAACCAGCGCTGTTGCTCGACCAGACCGGAGTCCAGCCGCATCGGAAGATCCGGCGGCAACGGTACCGACATCAGATTCTGGACGATCCGTCGTATATCATCGTCGGTAAGCGCTTCAAGCTCACTGCGACGGATGGCGTCGAGCTCCGGTCCGGCGCGCGTCCAGGTTTCCACCCAGTTGCGAAGCAGGTCTGTACTCATGCAGCTATTGTAGCCCCCTGTGACGCAGTCCTGCATTCAAGGTTTCGCGATCTGTGAGAAATTTCGCGGCGAGTCATGTCTGAGGTCGATGGCGCTACTTTTTCTGATTCCTTACCCTGCTTGTGGAGGACAAGGGAACACTCATATGCACCCGTAAGAGGTGTGAAGCGCAGCAGGGTTAGGGTGGGGGTGAAACCTGCAAATTTGTATTTCTTCGAGTCTTCGTGCCTTCGTGGTGAGATTTTCAGTTGCTGGGGCTTCGCCAGTTCCGGTCCGATTGCAGAGAAAGACGTTTAGAGTATATGCTCGCCCAACCCGTATCGCTCCTATAGGATTGCG